>DAINNQ010000377.1:0-3057 GCA_036735825.1 Alteromonadaceae bacterium
ACGCCATGAATACTGTTGTTTTTAGGTGCATAAATGGTTAACGGTAAATTATTGGCGTTATTGTATGCTATAAGCTCGGCAATGCCGCCCGTGTGATCGTTGTGATGATGAGTAATAAGAATTGAAGAGAGTATTTTATTGTTTTGTTTGATATATTCTATACACACTTTCGCATCGCCAGGATCGACCAAGGTTAAATGATTAGATGCTGACGAGGTGATGGCCCAAATATAATTATCGGTAAATGCGCGAATAGCAGAGACAAAAATGGTATTTGTTGTTTGACTTTGGCCCATAAATCATTCTCAATATAAATAGAAAGTTTTTCTTAAAGTATCATATATCAATGAAGCCAGCACTTGCTTTTAGACAACCACAATTTCCAGCATCGTGGGAAAAATTACCTAATGGGCGATTAATTTTACAACAAATTAATACATTACTCGCGCCGTGGTGGCCTAAATTTTTTGGTTATCATTTACTAAAAATAGGGGCATTAAGTGGCTATATTGACAGTAGCCAATGTGCGATCAAACATCAGGTTACTCTTTCTGATCATAAACATTTAGAGGGAGATTTAACTCACGGTATTCATGCTGAAATTGATGATTTACCGATTTTAGAACACAGTGTTGATGTTGCCGTGTTAAGTCATGCCTTAGAGTTTTCATTAGATCCTCATCATGTGATCCGAGAAGCGAATAGGGTACTGATCCCCAACGGATACTTAGTCATCACAGGTTTTAATGCGTTTAGTTTAGCTGGCTTAAACCATCTGATCCCATATCGTCGTCAACAATCGCCTTGGAATGAACGTTTTTTCTCGCCGATGCGAGTTAAAGACTGGTTACATTTAATGGGCTATGAAATATTACAAGAAGAGCGCTGTTTGCATTCTTCATTGGCTAATCAAATGAGCCAAGGAGTGATAGCGAGAAATTGGCGGATATTCGCTCAACAATACTTACCTAGCTTAGGCTCTGTTTATGTTATTGTTGCTAAAAAGCGGGTTTTACCTTTAACGCCTATCAAGCCGAAATGGAAATTGAGAACAAAATTAGAGCCAGTCAACGTTTCATCGATGAACTCGTCAAGAAAAAACAATCACTTATAAGGTTTGCACGTGTGTGGTTTCCATTATTAAACACTGTGCTAATTAAAAATTAAATGTTGTGCCCAACAAGATAGATAAATTAATCATAATGAAATCAAAAGTGTAATGATATGAACAGAAACGATTTTGAACGTTATTTAAATGAATTATTAAAGCCAGAATTAGTGAAAGACTTTTGCCCAAATGGACTACAAATTCAAGGTCGGGAAACGATTAATAAAGTAGTGACAGGTGTTACCGCAACACAAGCGCTAATTGATAAAGCCATTGCAGAAAACGCAGATGCTATCGTTGTTCACCATGGCTATTTTTGGAAAAATGAATCATACGTCATTCGCGGTATGAAACATAAACGCATTAAAGCCTTACTTGATCATGATATTAATTTATTTGCTTACCATTTACCGTTAGATATTCACCCTGAACTCGGTAATAACGCACAATTAGCAAAGCTGCTTAATATCGAAGTAACGGGGCCGTTAGAGTTAGGCAATCCATATAGTGTCGCTATTCAAGGCCAATTTAATCAACCATTAGCAGCTCCTACTTTAGCTGAAAATATTAGTGATGTGCTAAATCGTCAGTGTTTGCATATTGCTCCTGAGTCGAACAAAGAGATTAAAACTATTGCTTGGTGTAGTGGTGGTGGTCAAAATTATATTGAATTAGCGGCAGAGCAAGGCATAGATGCTTTTTTATCTGGCGAAGTGTCAGAGCAAACCACGCATATCGCCAGAGAAATGAACATTCATTTTTTTGCTGCTGGGCATCACGCAACGGAACGATATGGCGCGAAGGCGTTAGCTCAACATTTAACCAATAAATTATCCATACATGCACAATTTATCGATATTGATAATCCCGTTTAATTGTTACTTTTTATATAAGGTTATAAAGACTTAAGCCATTGCACCAAAAGACCAATGGCTTCATACCATGCTCTAGTTGTTTTGGTTAAATTTTGGCTATTTGGGATGAAATATCCCCAGTTTTTTTCTTGAGATAATCCTCTTGCCATTTTACTTGCTGGCGCGGGAATAACCTTCACACCTTGTTGTTGAAAATATTTTACTGAGCGCAGCATATGATCGGCATTGGTGATCAACACCACTTGTTTACCCATGACACGTGATGAAATTAACTCAGACTCTTCTTCGGTATCTTTAGGAAAGCTTTCTACAATAATTTTATGTGCAGGAATGCCGAGTAATATAGCGGCTTGCTTTACTTTTTCCGCATTTGACTCATTGTTACTAAAAGCTGCACCAGAGGAAATAATTTGCGCTTCAGGATGCAGGCTATAAATACGAACGGCTTCAACTAAACGTTGTAAAGAACAATCAAACAATTGTTGAGTCGCAGGTAAGCTGTCATCCGTAGTATGGCCACAGCCTAAAATTACGATGTAATCAATAGGTTTACTTGAGCGTGTAAAGCTTTCAAACTCATTCTCTAAAGGGTGAATAAATTTGTCAGCTATCCAACCAATGGAAGAGCCAGTTAACATCAGCGTACTTAATAACAAACAGATAAAACTCAATTTTGGTTTACGTTTAAAGCATATCAACGACACAAGCATTAACAGGATAATAATGCTTAACGGCATGATCAGAAAACTGATGATTTTTTTAAGAAGAAATAAGTCCATTTTAGAGAATTAAAAAGCCTGAGAAAAATTAGCGCTATGTTAACAAAGAATAAGCTTTGATCTCATTAAAAATACTTAGAAAGATAACAATTCTTCATAAAACATTAAGAGATAGTTTAAATAAGCACACTCCTTTAAATTAATTGAACGAGCAAAGACCAACAACCCCTAATAAAATCATATTTTTTTATTGACTTTTATGAGTTCTTCGAATATAATACCCTCGTATGAGTATCTAGCCAGGCCATTGAGGCCACCTCCATTTATGGAGAGAGGTGATACTCATTTTTTTGTG
>DAINNQ010000378.1:0-3055 GCA_036735825.1 Alteromonadaceae bacterium
TAATAAAGTCAGTATCTTTTAGATCTTCAATTGAATTGGTAGCAGCGCCTGTACCAAAACTTTGCTGCATGCCATAAGCCGTTGGTGAGTGGCAAACGCGTGCGCAGCAATCAATGTTATTTGTGCCGAGTACTACACGGATCATTTTTTGTAATAAGTAGTTTTCTTCATTAGTACAACGAGCGGATGAAATACCAGCAATGGCATCACTACCATGTTCATTTTTTATTTGAGTTAATTTGTCAGCTAAATAAGTAAAGGTTTCTGACCAAGATGCTGGTGTTAATTCGCCATTTTTTCTAATTAGCGGGGTAGTAAGGCGATCAGGGTGATTATAAAATCGCCAAGCATATCGGCCTTTTAAGCAGGTATGACCCGCATTAACTTCAGCATCATTCGGCGCTTCAATGGATAGAATTTGATTATCTTTGACTGATACTTCTAAATTACAGCCAACACCGCAATACGAACAAACGGTGCGTATTTTTTCTGCGTCTGTAGTGATATTTGCGCGAAAAACATCAGTTATAGCCCCTGTTGGGCAAGTTTGAGCACACGCACCACAAGAAACACAATCTGACTCAGAAAAAGTGACATCTTGTCCTTTAATGATCCTACTGTTAAAACCTCTGCCAACGGCACTTAACACTTGTTCACCTTGTATTTCGTCACATGCACGAACACATCGGTTACAATCAATACATTTAGTTAAGTCCATACGCATATAAGGATGTGATTCATCAAAACTCACCGCGGGTAAATTTTCTGCACTGGTTTTACCTTTGGCAAAACGAATTTCTCTTACGCCAGTTTTTGCTGCAACGTCTTGTAATTCACACAGGTGGTTTGAGTCACAATCATCACAATTATCTGGGTGATCACTTAACACTAATTCAATGATGTTTTTGCGAAGTTTTTCCACACGTGCAGAGTCGGTAAAAATATGCATACCTTCAGAAATAGGTGTATGACAAGATGCCATAACGCGCCTTGGACCATCTGCAGTTAACGCCACATCAACAGAGCAGACTCGACAACTGCCATAGGCATCTAACCGACTATCATCACACAAAGTTGGAATATAGTGTTGTAAGCGGCGACTGAATTCTAAAATGGACTCGCCGCTTTTGATCTGATGACTGACACCGTTTATAAAAGCCATTTTGTGGCTTGAGTTGACATCAAGCGATTTGTTTTCAGTGCTAGTCATGTTGATGCTCCTGTGTTTTATCGCAATTCAAAGCGTTGTCAAAATAGGTGGCAATTTCGTCACTAAAGTAAGTTAAAATATTATTGACTGGTAAAGGAACACCACCACCAAGAGCACACAAAGAGCCTAATTGCATGGTTTCTAATAAATCAATCAATAACTCATGATTTAATAATTGTTGATTACTGATAGCACTACTGACCATTTCTTGACCGCGCACAGCGCCCAATTTACAGGGATAACATTTACCGCAAGACTCAGCAGCTGTAAATTCAAAAAGGTGCTCAATATAATCAATCATACGAATTTCATTCGGAATTCCGATGACACTCGCATGACCGAGTAAAAAACCATGCTCGGCAAAAGATTCAAAATCTACAGTAAGTTTATCAACAAACTCAATAGGCACTACACCGCCTAAAGGGCCGCCAATGTGAAGGGCTTTGAGTGGTTTAGCGTATCCACCGGCCAATTGAAAAACTGCCGATAATGAACTGCCCATTTCAACTTCATAAATGCCCGGTTTTCTAAAGCTACTATCTAATGAAATAAGCTTGCTACCCGTAGATTTGCCGTTACCTAATGCTTGATAACGTTGACTATTGCCATCTAATATCCAATGAATAGAGGCAAAAGTTTCTACATTGTTTAAAACCGTTGGGCATTCGAATAAGCCACTTTGTGTAGGAAAGGGCGGTCTTACCGACACTAGCGGTCTTTGCCCTTCAATAGAGCGTAAAAGGGCCGTTTCTTCACCGCAAATATAGGCTCCAGCACCACGAACAATTTTAAAACGAAAATCAGTATTTAACGACAAAGCCTCAAATTCTTGAATCGCCATTTCTGTTTGGCGAATAGCCTCTGGGTATTCATCGCGAATATATAACACGCCAACATTAGCGCCAACTAAATATCCCGCCATTAACATACCAAATAGAACCGCATGAGGTCGCTGTTCTAACAAATAACGGTCACTATAAGCACCGGCATCACCTTCATCAGCGTTACAAACAATGTATTTCTCATCTGCGATGACATCTTTGCAAGCTTGCCATTTAAAACCTGTTGGAAAGCCAGCACCTCCACGTCCTCTTAAACCCGAGTTTTTGACCTCATCAAGAACGCCTTGGCTGTCGTTTTTATCAACAAGCTGGGTAAATAAGTGATAGTACTTAGTTACATCATCAATATCTGCCGTTAGGATAGGTTCATCTAGCGTACAGGTAACATGATACTTTTCTTTGCTAGGAGTTTTAGGAGTCATAATAATCTCTTCAAGCATTGAAATATCACTACCTGAGAAGTTTTCGCCTGCGATTTGAAAAGCTGCGTTTTCACTACATCGGCCTAAACAGGTAACATGGCCAATATTCTCTTGACCAAATTGCTCAACGAGTTTGTCGGTAACACTTGGCTGAGTACCCGCGCATAAACATGAAGAACCATTACAAACGTAGGCTTTTTTATTGGCATTATCTCCATCAATAAAATCATAAAAACTCGCTGTACCGTGAACGATAGCTTCACCGATTAAAAATTCTTGTGCTAGTGCTTTACGTTGTTGTTTTGATCGTGAGTCTTCACCTATGACTAATTCTTGAAATAACGTATGGTCTATCCCTTGTCTACGCGCTAATTGACTTAAGTTTTTAGACATTATGACTCCTCGGCAAGTGACGCTATGCGCCATTGTCCCGTATACAAATTAAATGACGTTGTTGATGCAAAGCCAATCAAGGTTAAATTAAAGCGTTTAGCGGCAGAAATAGCTAAATCAGTAGGCGCACCAATAGCGATGAGTACAGGAACACCAATCATCACGGCTTTTTGGATAATTTCAAAACT
>DAINNQ010000379.1:0-3053 GCA_036735825.1 Alteromonadaceae bacterium
AAATATTACTGTCGGCATTGTACTTATAGTCTTGAGAAATAATTTTATTTGGAAAATTTGAATTTAATTCTGCCCTTTAAAATTTCATTTATTTATTTTATTTGTACTCGAAATTTCACATATTATTGAATATAAAACTATGTGGAGAATTTCAAAATGAAGACATGTGAATCCTTAAAAGTTAAAGGCTTGAATTTCAGGTGGTTTCGCCCCCGTCGTGAGATAGCATTAACCTTTTTCAAATAATCGGCCAAATTTTGATAGGAATTTATTATGATAAAGAGTCTGTTTTGCCATTGAAGAAGTATATGAGCTGTTTTTTAGTTTTAAGATGAAATTAAAAATAAATAACTAACGTTAATTTAATGAAGAGTTTTCTTTTAATTCTGCGGCAATTAAATCAATAAAAGCTCTAACTTTTGTAGATGATAATCTGTCTTCTCTGTGAATAATATTAATAGGTAAAGGTGGCTCTTCATACGTTTCAAGAATAATTTTTAATTTATTCTCAACAAGTTCATTAGCCACTTGATAAGATATTACGCGGCTAATACCAAACCCAGCAACAGCTGCATTGATAGCTGCTTGGTTCGTCGTCACATTCAATCTAGAGTGAATCGCTTGATTTATCGTTCGACCTTTTTCATAAAACTTCCAGTGAGTAGCTAAATCACCCGCTTTTACGTGAATGAGAGAATGTTTATCGAGTTGAGAAAAATGTTGTGGAATACCTTTTTCTTCGAGATATTCAGGGGAGGCAACAAGAATCAGTCGTACTGAGCCAACTTTATTTGCTCGCATTGTAGAATCTGATAAGTGACCAATACGAACACCAACGTCATAACCTTCTTCTAACAAATTAATAACTCTATCGACGAATAAAGTGTTTACGGTTGTTTCAGGGTATTGTTTTAAATACTTTAAAACGGAAGGTAAAAGAAATTCTTGACCAAATAATACCGGGGCAGTCACACTTATCATACCTTGTGGCGTAGCGTTAATGCCTCTTACTGACTCATTAGTTCGCTGAATATCTTCAAGAATTCTTTTCACATCCTCTAAGTAGCGAAAACCTGCGTCAGTTACTCTAACGTAACGTGTTGTACGGTTAAATAATTTAACGGATAAGCGTTTTTCTAATGCTGATATTGCTCTTGTAACACTCGGAGGTGACATATCTAATCGTCTGCTAGCACCAGCAAAACTCTGCTCTTCAGCAACGGCGATAAATACAGTCATGAGTTGAACTTGATCTTGCATTTTATTGTTTCATTAATTGAAATAATCAATTGTATATTACGAGTATTCTTAAATAAAGGGTTTTGATTCACACTGCACTTGTCTCGAGTTATAGGCACTTACATTATTTTATCTATTTAAGGAAAGTAAAAAATGAGCAGAATTAATTTAGTAACAAAAGAGCAAGCAAACCCTGAACAATTGGCGTTATTTGATGCGATTGAGCAGCAACTGGGCATGATCCCAAACTTCTTAAAAGTGTTTGCTAATTCACCAGCAGCGCTTCAAGCTTTTTTAGGTTTACATAGTATTGCAAACGCAGGTGATTTGGATGCAAAAACAAAAGAGCGGATTGCACTTGGCTTAGCTGAACAAAATGCTTGTCAATATTGTGTATCAGCGCACACAGCTATTGGTAAAGGCGTAGGTCTATCAGGTGATGAAATTTTAGCTAACCGTTCGGGTTCAAGCCAAGATGCTAAAGCTGCTGTTGCTGTGAAATTTTCACGCTCATTGGCTGAAAATAATGGTGAAGTATCCACTACAGAGTTATTAGAAGTTCGTAATGCTGGATATACCGAAGCTGAAATCGTTGAAATTATTACGCACGTAGGCATGAATGTACTTACCAACATTCTTGGCAAAGCAAGTAGAGTGGAAATTGATTTCCCTAAAGTGGAATTAATTGAAGCTTAATAAATAAGCCAGAAAATCATTGAGGGGGTATAAGCCCCTTCTAACTATTATTAATTAAAGGGGAGATGCTTATGCCACATCAATACGCAAAATTTGCTTTTACTGAAAGTGTACGTGAAGTTCAGCAAGCTCAAGGTAGTAGAAGAAACTATGCCAGTATGGATGTTGGCGAAGATTATAATTTTTTATTGTCTGAAGTTGAAAGAGAGTTTATCTCAAACAGAGATAGCTTTTACATGGCAAGTGTTAGTGAAACAGATTGGCCATACGTTCAGCACAGAGGTGGCCCACAAGGTTTTTTAAAGGTTATTAACGAGAACACTATTGGCTTTGCTGATTACAAAGGTAATCGTCAATACATTAGTACGGGGAACTTTAAAAAAAATAATCGTGTCTCACTCTTTTTAATGGATTATGCGAATAAACGTAGATTAAAAGTCATGGGTTATGTATCTCAAGTCGATGAACAAGACTGGGAAACACTCGCATCGCTTGAAGTTGAGCATTATAAAGCACGTGTTGAAAGAGGCTTTATTATCAAAATAGTGGCTTTTGACTGGAATTGTCCACAGCACATTACCCCTCGATATACTGAAAAAGATCTATCTGCATTGATTACGCCATTACAGAATCAAGTTAAAGAGTTAAACGTTCAAATAAATAATCATAAGCCATCGACAGCGTTAGGAAATGGCGAACTACCATTAATTATTTCAGGAGTTAGGCAACTTACACCAGAAATAAGAGCATATGAACTTCGCGATGTAGAGGGAAAAGCTTTACCTGAGATATCAGCGGGATCACACATTCAAGTACCTATTGAATTATCAAATAACAAAACGTTATGGAAAACGTATTCAATTAGCAGTAATCCAAATAGAACTGATTGTTATGAAATAGCTGTAAAAAAGGATGATAATGGTTCAGGAGGCTCTATAGCTATTCATGACAGCTATAAGTTAGGAACAATTTTACATTGCCATAGCCCAAATAATTTTTTTGCTTTATCACCGATCGAACCGAAACAACACCTGGTTTTAATTGCGGGTGGTATTGGCATAACGCCCATTAAATCGATGGCATTAGCACTGATAAATAAAGCTAAAAACGTTCCTTTT
>DAINNQ010000380.1:0-3040 GCA_036735825.1 Alteromonadaceae bacterium
CTATCAATAAAAGAATAAACGCGGTTTTCACCGCGTTTTTTTATGTGTGAAAATTGTTTGTACTAGTTTTAAATAAATAACTAACTAAGCGTTAATTACGTTTGTCGAGCAGATAATTTTTTTGATAAAAACGTTTGAGTAATTTTTGACTCTCTTCATCGTACCAGCGTAAGCGATACGCTAGATAATCCTCAGTTAACGACTCGTTCACTAAAAATGCATTAATTTTTTCAATGACTGCTTTCCCCCATTCATTATTTGGGCAAGCAAAATAAACCGGTAAAAACTCACTTGCAGATAACTCTTGTATGGCTATACTGCTGTTGCTTATTGTGTTATCTAGTAAACGCTTTGAATAGTTGATTACTGGCGGATATTCAATAAGTGCATCAATGCGTTTACTAAAAAACATGCGAATTAAGCTATTGTAATTATTCTGATTAATTAAATTATTTTCGCCTTCATGCTTGGCTAAAATGTTATTGAGCGTGCTTGAATAACGATCACTGGCTATGCCGATATGATAATTTTTGTCTTGTAAAATAGCTGCTAATGCGATGGATTCATATTGAGCAAACTCTGGCTTATCTTCAGTATCATAAATAATGCGGTAGGGTAAAAGCAGGCTATTGGTTTTCGACAAAACACCTATAGTGTCGCCAAGAGCTGAAGGGTGACAAACATGTGAGCCGTTTTCAAGCTCGGCTAAAACGCGCTTAGTGTTCATGACCATAGTACGGTGCTGATATTCAGGTAAAGCGTCAGCGATTTTTTTGATTAATTGATCATACAGCCCTTGGCCTTTATCAGCGCCATCAAGAATATAAAACGGCGGCCAATCAATCACCCGCCAAGTGAGCACTTCCTTTGCGGATAAGGAGAAGGGAATATTAAGCAGAACTATCCATGTAATAAGTTTAATTACTGAGAGTTTCAACAAACCTTACCTATTTTTATGCCACAGAGACTAAAACAAACCGTAAATGAAGATAAAGCAATACTAAACGTATTTAACCATTCGATCTTAACTATAGGTAACTAGGGTTACTTTAAGCAAATAAGATGTTTTTATTATTCGTTATTCATGGCTTTTCATTACTGGTTAATGAAGCGTTGGTGACTTTCTGTGTTTTGTGGCTTGCTCAAAACCGTAAGCCGCTTCGATTAATCTGCCTTCTTGTAATTTCCCAGCAAAGAATGAAATACCAACTGGAAGATGATGAACAAAGCCCATAGGCACAGTAATATGAGGATAACCTGAAATTGCGGCAGCGCTAGAAGCTGCGCCTAAATAGTGATCACCGTTGATCCAGTCAGTTTTCCAAGCTGGGCCAACGCTTGGAGCGATGAGTAGATCCACTTGATGTTTTTTAAGTAATAAATCGATCCCCTCTTGCTGAGTGGCTTTTTTCGATAAAGCGAGAGCTTCGAGGTATTCTGTACTGGTTAAATCGCCTTTTTCTTGCGCCATGACCATAATTTCTTGTTCAAAATATGGCATTTCAATATCTTTATGTTGCTGATTAAACGCGATAATTTCAGCTAAAGATTTGGGTAATCCATTCGCTGTATTGTTTAAATATTGATTAATACCGTGTTTGAATTCATACAGTAATACTGAATATTCAGCTTCTCCCCAAAGAGATTTGTTCTCGAAATTTACATTGTCTACAATTATGGCGCCTTGCTCACCCAAGGTGATCAGGGCTTGCTCAAATACTGCATCAAGCCCTTTGTGGTAGCCCATTAAATTGCGAACAATGCCAATGCGTTTGCCTTTAATACCCTCTGCTTTTAGGTGTGAAAGATAATTAATGGTCGAACGCTCTGCATTTGGATCCTGTTCATCAAAAGAAACCATAGCATCGAGCAGAATAACGGCATCGGTAACATTTCTCGCCATTGGGCCAGCGGTATCTTGGCTATGAGCAATAGGAATAATACCATCGCGACTTACTGTACCTAACGTCGGTTTAATGCCAACAATGCCATTTATTGCTGAGGGACAAGTGACAGAACCATCTGTTTCAGTTCCGACTGCTATGGTGGCTAAATTTGCAGCAATAGCGACGCCAGAGCCCGAACTTGAACCGCAAGGCGACGCGTTTAAATCATAAGGATTTTTAGTTTGGCCATATAAACCACTCCAACCACTTGACGATGAAGTTGAACGAAAATTTGCCCATTCACTTAAATTGGTTTTCCCTAAAATAATGGCACCCGCTTTAATGAGTTGTTTGACTACATAAGCTTCATCAGCTGGATAATTTTTTGCTAGCGCATGAGAACCCGCCGTATTTGCCATGCCATCAAGGGTGTCGATATTGTCTTTTAATAACACGGGAATCCCGTGTAATGGTCCGACTAACCCTGTTGTTTGTAATTTGCTATCTAAAGCTTTCGCTTGAGCCATCGCGTTTTTATTGAGTTGAACAACAGAATTTAATTGGCTGCCTTCTCTATCGTGCTTTTCAATACGTTTTAAATAAAAACTGACAAGCTCTTCACTGGAAAGCTGCCCTGAGCGCATTTTGTCATGCAGGACAGGGATGGTATCGTGTTCATCAACCTTGGCAAAACTCGGCAGAGTAAAGATGATCAGTGCAGTTAACAGTATGGCAATATAAGGCATTAGAAAAGCTCGTTTTTATTCTTTAATCAACTTAGTGTTATTGCCAAAGTTATAACGTGAATACTGATCGTTCGTCTAGTAAATAAGAAAGGTTTATTAATTGAATAAAAGGTGTGTTGTTTAAATATGCTTACACTTGTGAGTAAAACATAAAAGGCGAAATAAGCAGGTTATTTCGCCTGTAAATGATTATTTAATGAAAGAACGAATTTTAGTGATAATGCCTGCGCTGTCTAAACCTAGCTCTTGATGTATTTCATCTTGTGTTCCGTGTTTTATAAAGACATCAGGTAAGCCAATATTTAAAATTTTGCAGCATTTACCTTGACTAAGAATATACTCATTCACTGCAGAGCCTGCTCCGCCAGCGATAGCGTTGTCTTCAATTGTCACTAACGTACTGTGTTG
>DAINNQ010000381.1:0-3040 GCA_036735825.1 Alteromonadaceae bacterium
TTGAGCCATACATTTATCGCTGATGAACCCGAAATTTTTTCTGCGAGGCTTTGCTGTTTTACTGCCACGTCATTTTGACTATCCTGCAATAAAAGTAAAGTAGTAGGACAAGAGCTTTGCTCAAGCGCTCCAAAAGGTAAATCAGTTAAACAGGCACTTTGTAAATAGTGCGACATTACCACTTCAAGTGCTAACTCCCAGCCTGATTCAACAACAAGCTTTTCTTGTAATAATGCGCCATCAGTCAGGTTGTTATCTTTTAGCCATTGCTGTTGTTCTATCTGCCAATTAGCATGTTGACTCAGTTGTTTTTGCAAATGTTCGATTTGCGTTAATGTGCTTTTGTGTGTGCCTACCTTTTCACTCTTTTGTTGAGTGAGTTGATGCACCTTGTCATCACAATCTTCAAGTAGCTCGGTAATTTCATGATGAAGCAGTTGCGTCTCTTCTAATTGCGCCGTTAGGCTTAACAATTGTTGAGTAAGTTGCTCGCTAGCAGCTTGGTTATATTCCTTTTGAGATTGCTCAGTTAACTCAGTTAAATGCAGATTAATTTCAGCTAATCGTGTTTGAGATTGTTTAATTTCAGCTTGTAAATCTGCTTGTTGCTTGGCTGATTGTAACTGCTGTTTAGTTTGTGCTTCTCTAAGTTTAATCGAAGCACTCCATTGTTTTTGCAAAGAAACTAACTGCTCATTATCTAACTTTAGTTGCTCTTGTGAGTGACTAACACGTTCAGACAATCTTGCTAATTCAGGTTGTTGCTGTGCTAATTTAGCCGTTAACTCAATAGCTTGCTGCTGCTCAGTTAACAGTGTTTGTTGAGCATGAGTTATTTGTAGTTGGCTATTTTTTTTATCAAGTTGAAGCTTTTCTTGCTGATTAATGATGTACTTTATATGTTGTTCTAATCTGGCAATATCATTGGTTAAGGTGATTTTTTCCTGTTGCAGCGTTTGAATGTTGTCATTAAATATCTGCACTTGCTGTTTTGCCGTAAACAAAGCAATGTCATCACTTTTTTGTTGAGCAACCTGTTGAGTAATTTGCTCGGTAAGTTTTGATATTTCAGCTTTATTGTCATGTTGTTGCTGGTTAAATTTTTGCCAACGCAGTACCGCTAATTCCGCTTTAGTTTGGCGTTCTTGGCTCTTGAGCATTTTAAAACGTTTGGCAGCTTCAGCTTGTTGGTGCAGCTTTTCTATTTGATGTTCAAGTTCAATGCGAATATCGGCAAGACGAGCTAAGTTTTCTCGGGTGTGACGAATGCGATTTTCGGTATCTTTTCTCCGTTCTTTATATTTGGAGATACCTGCAGCTTCTTCAATAAAAACCCGTAGTTCTTGAGGCTTAGATTCTATCAACCTTGATATTGTACCTTGCTCAATAATGGCGTAACTACGAGGCCCTAGCCCTGTTCCTAAAAAGATATCAGTAATGTCTTTACGACGACATTTAGTGCCATTTAAATAATAACTATTTTGACTATCGCGATTTACCACTCGGCGGATAGACACTTGATTTCTGTCTGCCATTGAGCCTGTAATTTTACCTGAGGTATTATCAAACAATAATTCAACACTGGCTTGACCGACGGGCTTTCGCGTTGATGCGCCATTAAAAATCACATCGGTCATGGCATCACCGCGTAAATTTTTGGCCGAGCTTTCACCCAACACCCAACGCACGGCATCAATAATATTTGATTTTCCACAACCGTTCGGACCTACGATAGCCGACATTTGCTGTTCAAATGGCACTTTTGTTGGATCAACAAATGATTTAAATCCAGCCAATTTGATGTGCTTTAATCGCATGGTTCAGCAAACCTGAATAATAAAAGTGAGGTTATTTTTGGAAACTCTATCAGAATTTCACAGACTTTGTAACAACTGCCCGCTTCTCTTGGGCTTTATTAATCTTTATACTATTGAAACATAATCAATGAGTTAAAAAACAAGCACTATGCCGTCAAAAATGCAGCAACCTTATGCCAACAGTGGAGCTGGCTATTTAGTTAAAGGCTTTCAATTGATCCGTTTAAAAGGCATCAGACGATTTGTTTTTATTCCGCTTACGGTCAATATTATTTTGTTTGCCATCGCTTTTCATTTCATGTTCACACAATTGGATGTTTACATGCTACAACTTGAGCAATGGTTACCTGAGTGGCTTTCATGGTTAACTACTGTGTTGTGGCCGCTTGCTGTTGTTTTTTTATTAATTACTTTTTCGTTTATTTTTAGCTCAGTAGCCAATTGGCTAGCGGCACCTTTTAATGGATTACTCGCTGAAAAAATTGAAGCTATGCTGACCAATAAAGTTGCCCCGTCAGGCTCACCTATGGCAATTGTTAAAGACATACCGCGGACATTAAGTCGAGAGTGGTGTAAATTTAGATATTATCTACCGCGCGCTATCGGCTTTTTTATCTTGTCATGGTTCATCCCCGTCATAGGTCAAATCATGTGGTTTTTGTTTATCGCATGGATGATGGCAATTCAATATAAAGATTATGCGTTTGATAATCACAAAATAAATTTTGATGAGATGAAAATAGCCCTACAGCATAAAAAGGGATTAAGTTATAGCTTCGGGATCACCACCGCTATTTTCTCTATGATCCCATTAGTAAATTTAGTGGTTATGCCGGTTGCGATTTGCGGGGCAACGGCGCTTTGGGTTGATCATTATCGAGATGATTTTGTTTAAATCACTTATATCTTTTCAATCTTTATTACTTTTAGTCCGGAGTGTTTTTAATAATTTGAATAACCGAACATATAAATTAATTAATAAACAATAACTTGATGATACATAAACGTATTGTTTAAAGAAAACACCAAAAACAATTAATTAGTATTCACTACCTACTTTGTGAAATGTGGAGTGAGGAATGAGGAATGAGGAATGCAAAATGCAAAGTGTTAGTGCTAAATCAAAAATGTTTAACGTGAGATAGCAAAGCGATATTTGCTTTACTGCGCTTAAATATCATACTTACAATACATCACAGTATAAAAACACATATTAAATAGAG
>DAINNQ010000382.1:0-3027 GCA_036735825.1 Alteromonadaceae bacterium
ACCCAATCGTTACCTTTAGAAAGATCCGCGTTATATTCATAACCTGCCACAGCAAATTTTTTCAGCGACTCTAAGCTATCAACCTTGTTTTCTATAATATATCTCGCCATTAAGCCGCGCGCTTTTTTCGCAAAAAAGCTGATCATTTTGTATTGACCATTTTTCCAATCTTTAAACGCTGGCGTGATAACGGTCGCTTTTAATGCTTTTTTCTTAACCGATTTGAAATATTCATTTGAGGCAAGATTTATCAGTAAATCATCACCTTGGCTGGCAATCGCTTCATTTAATTTTTCCGTAATGATGTCCCCCCAAAATTGATAAAGATTTGCCCCGCGTTGATTGGCAAATTTTATTCCCATTTCAAGGCGATACGCTTGCATTAAATCAAGCGGCTTTAACAAACCATATAACCCCGATAATATTCTCATATGCTGCTGAGCATAATCAAAATCATCATCAGATAACGACTTTGCATCTAATCCCGTATAAACATCACCATTAAATGCCAAAACAGCAGGACGAGCATTATCGACAGTAAACGGCTGTGACCACTGACCAAAACGCGCTGCATTTAAACCCGCTAACTTATCACTGATCCCCATCAAGGAAGAAATATCAGCAGGTGATAATTTAATACACTCATCAATTAACAATTGCGAATGTGTTAATAACTCAGGTTGTGAAAATTTATTGGTCACTAATGGAGATTCAAAATCTAAATTTTTTGCTGGAGAAACAACCAGTAACATGGGATGCCTTACGTAATTATTAAAATCTTTATGGCAAAATACTATATCATAAGCAACCACAGAAAATAGTGAAAATATTGACCAAAATTTCTATTTGCGCATCAGTTTATTGAATATTTAAAGATAATAATGTGAGCGTGTTGAAGATAATGTTATAGCTAAGACTAATTAATCACTAAAAGCTACTTGCTAATTTAACAGAATTTGATACAAATTAGAGTTCAAGCTCAATTGTTAGTAAATATAGCAAGCAAGCTCGATAAATGGAGTTACCCCAGAAATAAGCATCTTGTCATTTTTGTTCAACGCTTAATCGGTACACTTTTTCACTTTTTATAAATTAAGGCAGATGTTATGACTTCTCAATTAGATCAATTAAAGAAAATGACCACCGTTGTTGCGGACACAGGCGATATTGAAGCAATCGCTAAATTTCAGCCTCAAGATGCCACCACTAACCCTTCATTGTTATTGAAAGCTGCTTCTCTGAGCACTTATCAAGGATTGCTAACTCAATCAGTTGAATGGGCAAAAGAGCAATCATCAGATGCGAATCAACAAGTTATTGATGCGGCTGATAAACTATCCGTATTAATCGGTTTAGAAATTTTAAAAATTATCCCAGGCAGGATCTCAACAGAAGTTGATGCACGTTTATCTTTTGATACGCAAGCGTCTATCGACAAGGCACATAAATTAATGGCCATGTACAATGAAGCGGGGATCAGCAATGATCGTATTTTGATCAAGTTAGCTTCAACGTGGGAAGGCATTAAAGCCGCAGAAGAGTTAGAAAAATCAGGTATTAACTGTAATCTCACTTTATTATTTAGCTTTGCTCAAGCTCAAGCATGTGCTGAAGCTGGCGCGTATTTGATCTCACCATTTGTTGGCCGAATTTTAGATTGGTATAAAAAAGATACCGGTCAATCAGATTACCCTGCAAATGAAGATCCAGGGGTATTATCCGTCACTAAAATTTATAACTATTACAAAGCAAAAGGTTACAACACGGTTGTCATGGGCGCGAGCTTTAGAAACAGTGGCGAAATTTTAGCGCTTGCTGGTTGTGATAGATTAACGATTAGCCCACAGTTACTCGATGAATTAGCGTCAAGTGAAGCAGAAGTTAAGCAGCAATTATTCGCAGATCAAAACGCGATCCCAGCAGAAAATCCGTTAACAGAAGCACAATTTCGCTGGTTAATGAATGAAGATGCTATGGCAACTGAAAAACTCTCTGAAGGCATTAGAAACTTTGCCATTGACCAAGTTAAATTAGAGAAGCAGTTAGCAGAACTTTTATAGGTTTTTATGCGATATTTTTCAACGAATAAATTCGTTGAAAAATTGTAAAAATAAAATAATGTTACTATTCACCCACTTGTGAAAATACGTTAAAAAAGTGTTTCATTTCTACAACATAATATGATAAAAAAATCATGCAGTTGTAGAAAAAAGGAGCATACCATGGATAATATAGAAGACGTATTGGGCGCTTTAGCTGATAAGCCAAAAGCTGCGACAAACAGCAACAAAAAACGAAAGTGGCGTGAAATAGAACAACTGAAAGAGAAATTCCAACTAGAAAGAGACTTAAAAGCATACGAAGACTCACTAGAATATATGTTGGAAGAGTTTTAAGCTAATTAACAGCGATGAACTAAAAACCCAGTTTTTAC
Organism: Alteromonadaceae bacterium; assembly: GCA_036735825.1. Classification (GTDB taxonomy): domain Bacteria; phylum Pseudomonadota; class Gammaproteobacteria; order Enterobacterales; family Alteromonadaceae; genus DAINNQ01. The sequence goes on from DAINNQ010000382.1 coordinate 2,435, forward strand.
TGGGTTTTTTATTATGAGAAGAAAATGCTAAATAATGATACAGAAATTGGTTTAGGTCAGCCAAACGCTTCAATCGCTGTATATATTGAGAATATCCCACCATTAGCGCAGTATGAAAGTTTAAGCTTTTGCCGTCCGATAAAAGAGGATGAAATCAGCTTAATTGCTCAGCAAACAGGTAATCATTGGCGAAAAGTATTTAATGTGTACGCTAAGCTGATATTTGAATTAACCCCGCTTCATTATGACTCGTGGCAATCACTAAGAGATAAGTATTTATTGCAAGAACAGGGCAATGAAAAATTACTCTTTAGTGCGCCACTACTCACATCAAAAAGTACAGAGCAATCTAAAAGAATCCGTATTATTATGGGTAAAACCTATGCGACTAAGTTAAACCTTGCACAAACATGCCACTGGTTATCACCCTATTTTGCGATAAATGAAGCGCAGCGTTTGATCATTTGTCCCTATTTTGACTATCGACAATTATCGAACTTAAAAATAACGCAACTTTGTACATTAATTAACAAGCTTGAATAGGATATAAAAAATGATGTTTTAGCCTGTTTGGGTACGTTCGAATAGGTTCA
>DAINNQ010000383.1:0-3004 GCA_036735825.1 Alteromonadaceae bacterium
CATGATTTGCGTAGTTCCTTAACATCATCTATTGCTTTGTTTGCACTTTTTATTACATTCATTCCGTATCATTGGCTATCACAAGTCATAAATATTTCACTGAGTTCATTAAGTGTCATTGCCATTATTGTGATGCAACTCCTTGCCACGTTTAAGGTTTATCAAGCAAAGAGAAAAACCCAAACTAAGTCATTAAAATTATTTTGGCAATATTTTTTACTGGCTATATTCGGTGGTTTTATCGCAATCATTGCGCAATTGTTTTCACCAAATTCTTTATTACTTTTCGATTTTCTCTCGTTATTTAGCTATTTTTTTATTCTATTAGCTATTGAAACTAATCCACACCTAAATGATACGCCCGTCAATCAATATCTTGGTGGGAGAGTACCAGCAATTATTTTCTGCGTAGCAAGTTTTAGTTATTTCGTTCTGCTCCCTTATGAATTTTCGACGGATAATTATCTGTCAAAATTGCCATCAGCCATGTTTCATTTATCAATTACCGGGCTTATTGGTTTTCGTTTGATCTTAAACTTTTTTCGCTGTAAGTCTTCTTTCTGGCGAAAAGTGTATGGCTTTTTATCTTTAGGTGGTATTTCAATTTTTGCTGAAAATTTAATGAGCCTCAATGCCATTTACCAGCAGCAATCGTTAAGCTTTTTTTGGCAACTCAATTTAAGTTTATTGCCGTATTTAGCCTTGTTATTATCGTCAACAGCAGCTTTCAACAATCCGTTTCCCAAACTGCCTGAACGCATTAATATTCATTCAGAGCTTTATATTCTCTTATTAATTTTGGCCTCTTTGCTCATCCATTTTATTGGTCTTGAAAATCAATGGTTTTATATTGCTTCCCCTTTTTGGCAAGGGAATGTACTGATTGGCTGGACGGCTCTGGCGATCATTTTTATCGCCTTAACCACCCATAAAAAGCAGCAAGGTTTTCAACGATTAAAAAATTCATTCTCAGAACAAGAGCAACAAAGCCAATCATTAAAGCAGCAAAATAACCAACTGATTAATGATTTAATCAATAATGAAAATAAAGCCATTGTTCACGCTTCAAATAACGCCATTCTGACCACATCAACTCAAGGAAAAATTTTGTCGGCAAACCCTGCTGCCATTCAAATTTTTCAAATGCTAGAGCATGACCTTATTGGCTTAAATATCAAAAAGTTATTCAGCAAAGAAGATAAAATGCATTACTTTTTTGATTTCAAAAGCAATGTCTATTCTCTACAGCGTAAAGAACAAGGGCTTTCGGTTGAGTGTAATGCATTACGTTCAGATCAAAACGAATTTCCAGTACAAGTGGAGTTACAGTGGGCAGAACGTGTAGATACCGCATTAATCGTTGTTACCTTTATCAACTTAACCGCCCGTAAGCTCGCTGAAAAACATGTACTTGAGCTTAAAGATAAGTTTATTGCCAATATCTCTCATGAATTTAGAACACCGTTAACCATCATCAATGGCATTCTTGATCGTTATCTCAAAAAATCAACCACAGCCGATGAAAGTAATGAACTCACCACCGCAAAACGCAATGGCTTAAGATTAGTCAGAATGGTGGAACAGCTCTTAGAATTGTCTCGCTTGAGTGACAACCCTGCCCTTTCTTTAGCTACCTATCGTTTGAAAACGTTAATGCTTATGCCCTGCGACTCGTTTGATCGTTTAGCGACTCAAGGGCAGCTTACATTCAATGTCGATATTCCAGAGGATTTATGGATTGAGTGTGATGCTCAAGCATTTGAGAAAATCATTTTTAATTTATTAGCCAATGCCATCAAATATACGCCTGCTGGCGGAAGTATTACAGTCAACGCCTATCTCGAAAAAGACACCATAATTCTCGACATTATTGATACTGGTATTGGCATAGATAAACAATCACAAGCAATAATTTTTGAACGTTTTCAACGAGCAGAAGATCAAAAAAATAAAGCGATTTTTGGTGTCGGTATTGGCCTTTCGCTCGTTAATGAGTTAGTAAAAGCGCATCATTGGCGTATTAATTTAGTCAGTGAATATAATCACGGTAGTAAGTTTAGTTTATCCATACCAACGGCCAAGCCATTAACACTAGAGCAAGATTTACCACACAGTATTTCAGAAGATGAATTATCGTCATTAATTGTTGAGCAAAATGTTCCGCAAGTAAAAACGAAAACCGAAGCTCAGCAGGTTGTATTAGTTATTGAAGATAATGTTGATATGCAAAGTCATATCAAACAAGTGATAGAACAGGCCCATCATTGCATTTTAGCCAGTAGTGGAGAATTAGGATTATCAATCGCGCAAGAATACCTGCCAGACCTGATTGTTTGTGACATTATGCTGACGGGTATTGACGGCTTTGAGGTATTGCACCAGTTAAAAGAAAATGAATTTACCGCGCATATCCCCATTATTTTACTCACCGCCCGCTCAGATCTTGATAGTCGATTACAAGGGTTGAATTTACATGCTGACGATTATTTAAGTAAGCCCTTTAACCAGCAAGAATTGCTCGTTCGCATTGCTAATTTGATGGAAAATAGAAAACAGCTTCAGCAAAATTATTTAAAACAATTTTATAAAATTCAAAAAGATGAACGAAAAGAAGCCAGTCATGAAAATGTTGCGAACTTAACAACAGATCAGTCTATCGTTTCTGTAAATGAACAGTTTTTAACAAAATTAGAATCGGCTATCGCCACTATGTATACCGAACCAGAAATTAGCATTGTCGATTTAGCCAGTGATATGGCAATGAGCGAACGCCAGCTTCAGCGTAAAATAAAAGTGTTATTAGGAACAACCCCTAACAATTTCATTAAAGAATTTAGATTAAAAAAAGCGCAAGAACTTTTACAAAGTGGCGCTCAAATTGGTCGGATAGCTTTAGACGTGGGCTTTTCATCACAAACATATTTTGGCCGTTGTTTTAAAGAAACCTTTAAATGCACACCAAAACAATATCAACAAAAATTTTTAGAATAATCACCTCTAATAT
>DAINNQ010000384.1:0-3000 GCA_036735825.1 Alteromonadaceae bacterium
AGCCTGCTCCGCCAGCGATAGCGTTGTCTTCAATTGTCACTAACGTACTGTGTTGCTCAAGTAATTGATCGATTAACGCTTCATCAAGCGGTTTAACAAAACGCATATCGACTAAAGTAGCTTGAAGTTCACTTGCTGCAGGTTTTGCTGCAGCTAACGTCGTGCCGAAATTTAAGATGGCGATATCTTTGCCTTGTTCAATAAGGCGTCCTTTACCCACAGTTATGGTTTCGTTGATATCAGGTAACGCTTCGCCTGTGCCACTACCTCGAGGGTAACGAACAGCGGCAGGCTTATTAAGTTTATGACCTGTGGTTAACATCAATTGACATTCACGTTCATCAGCAGGTGCCATGATCACCATATTCGGGATACAGCGCATAAAGCTAAGATCAAAAGAACCTTGATGCGTTGGGCCGTCAGCGCCAACAATGCCTGCTCTATCTATAGCAAACAACACGGGTAAATTTTGAATGGCAATATCATGAATCAGCTGATCGTAACCACGTTGTAAAAAGCTTGAGTAAATAGCGACTACAGCATTGTGTCCACCAATAGCCAGACCTGCGGAAAAAGTGACAGCATGTTGTTCAGCAATGGCAACATCATAATATTTATCAGGGAAACGTTGGCTAAATTCCACCATACCTGAGCCTTCACGCATGGCAGGAGTAATAGCAACTAACTTTTCATCTTGCTCGGCAGTTTTACATAACCAATCGCCGAATATTTGAGAATAAGTGGGTAAACTTGGTTTGCCTTTAGGCAAGCTTGTATCTTCAGGGTTGAACTTAGGCACAGCATGATACTTGATAGGGTCTTGCTCTGCTGCGTGATAACCCTTACCTTTTTTAGTCGCAATATGTAATAACTGCGGACCTTTAAGGTTACGCATATTGTGAATGGTATCAACTAAGCCATTGACATCATGTCCATCAATTGGGCCGATATAATTAAAACCTAATTCTTCGAAAAATGTGCTTGGTACCACCATGCCTTTAAGGTGTTCTTCAGCGCGGCTTGCCAATTCCTTAATGGGAGGAATATTTTTAAGTATGCGCTTACTACCTTCACGGATACCAGTATATAAGCTGCCAGACAACATTTTTGCTAAATGATTATTTAACGCGCCAACATTTTCAGAAATAGACATTTCGTTGTCATTCAATATCACCAACATGTCTTTATGAATGTCACCAGCATGATTCAGTGCTTCAAATGCCATACCTGCGGTCATCGCACCATCACCAATCACTGCAACTGTTTTACGGTTTTTGCCTTCTTTTTCGGCAGCAACGGCCATGCCTAATGCAGCAGAAATTGAGGTACTTGAATGACCAACACTTAATACGTCGTATTCGCTCTCTTCACGCCAAGGAAACGGGTGAAGACCATCTTTTTGTCTGATGGTATGCAGTTGATCGCGTCGTCCAGTTAATATTTTATGTGGATAAGCCTGATGACCAACATCCCAGATAAGGTGGTCAAACGGTGTGTTATACACATAATGCAACGCAACCGTTAACTCAATAGTACCTAAACCAGAAGCAAAGTGACCACTGCTTTTACTGACCGAATTTAGCAGATAACGGCGTAACTCTTCACTGGCTTGCCCTAATTTTTTTCGTTCCAATCGGCGCAGATCTGCTGGAGAATTGATGTTAGCCAATAAAGGATAATCGTTAAGGTTTATAGTCATAATTATTATTTGTTAACGCCTAATTGATACGCTTGATGATAAAAGTCGCAAATTCCGACAAATTCTGTGTATTGTAAGGCAAAGTTGATAAAGCTTGAAGTGCTTGTTGATATAAGTCGTCAGCTTTTTGCTGAGCCTCTGTTAAACCTAGTAGTGCAGGGTAGGTACTTTTATTTGCTTGGATGTCTGAACCCGTTGGCTTTCCTAGTTCTTCTTCAGTGGAAGTGATATCAATAATATCGTCACGCACTTGATAGGCTAATCCCACTTTTTGGGCATATAAAGCCAAAGCTTCTTTTTCTTGCGCGGTAACAGAATGTGAACATTCTGCGGCCATTAAAACCGAAGCTTCTAATAACGCGCCTGTTTTTAGGGCGTGTAATTTTTCTAATTGTGCCAATGAAATCTTTTGATTAGTTGCTGATAAGTCTAATGCTTGACCGCCACACATGCCTTGATAGCCACTGGCTTGCACTAATAATTGAATTAACTTGATACGCTTTTGTTCAACATCAACTGAAAAGTCATGATTTGCCAAAATATCAAAAGCTAATGTTTGTAAACTATCGCCAGCTAAAATGGCGGTGGCTTCATCAAACGCCTTATGACATGTTGGTTGCCCGCGACGTAAATCGTCATTGTCCATCGCAGGTAAATCATCATGTAATAATGAGTAAGCATGAATACATTCTAACGCGGCGGCAATTCCGTCAATATCGGTTTGGGCAACTGATAACGCTTCGCCGGTCATATACGCAAGATAAGGTCTCATACGCTTACCACCGATTAACAAACCATAACGCATGGCCGCTAAAAGTTTTTCATCATTCACCGCTAAACTATCAAGTTTGTTGGTGAGATAATGGTTGGTTCTTTGCTGAATATTGTCGAGTTGGGTTAATTGAGCCACAGTTAATTGTTCTCATCCAAGGTGTAATCGCTTAATTGGGCTTGACCATTCTTCTTCATTAATATTTGAATTTTTTGCTCAGCGTCTTTGAGCTTTTCTTGCCCTGTTTGGCTTAAGTTAAGTCCGCGTTCAAATAATGCCATTGAATCTTCTAGGCTGAGTTCGCCTTTTTCTAAACTTTGCACTATATGTTCTAATTCACTAAGAGACTCTTCAAAGCTTAAATTTTCTATTTTTTTACGTGCCATAGTTCACATTTTTTCAGAAGAAGATGAGAGTAACGCGCAAGGTACCTTAGCTAAGGCTGATGGTCAATATTGGCGATTTTTTTATGGACGATAAAAATAATACGAATATTGTCTTAAGTTATTGACATAATGGACGATAATAT
>DAINNQ010000385.1:0-2221 GCA_036735825.1 Alteromonadaceae bacterium
GGGCTAATATGTGAAGCAAAGCGAAATAAAACAAGCTTGTTTTATTCTCACTCAATTCTTTTTATTTATATTGCTTTTCAACCAGTTACTAATGTAATTGATTGTGTTTTTTATTGAAAGCACATCCTCAATGATTAAATCCGAATTATTTCTAACTTGCTTTGCTGTGTTTATGTAAATCTCTCTAAAATAATCGACGTATTTGTTTAAGTAATTTGAAATGGCATTTATCGATGCTGCGCTCGGATTTTCTGTATGCCTGGTAATAACACGAGCCAAACATAATTCCATGGGGGTATCTAAAAAAATAACATAATCGATTAATAATGACATCGCAGCCCGTTCTTTGCCAAAAGGTTCTTCAATGAAAACAAAACGTGTGCTGCTTTTAGAAATTAAATTTTGCACCGCTTTGGTAAATTTTGGCGTTTTAATAAGAGAAACATTGGCGCCATTTTGTAGCCAATGTTTCATGTCTGTCGGATAAGTGTTTTTGTCAATATGATCATCAAACAGCAAAAAAGGACAATTGAACGCGTCAGCTAATCGTTTTACAGCCGTAGTTTTTCCTGCACCAGAAACACCACTCACTGCAACTACTATGGTATTATTCATATTTTCCTTGAACGGCTAAATCTGGCTGATTTATATGTCTCCATATTTAACTCTTAACTATTTTAACTCATGACTCTGATTTGAGTTACAGAGTCCACTCTAATATGCGTTTGAAAATAATACTTTTTAGTTCTTTTTCCATTTTCATACTTATATATTTTAATTCGTTCAGCTTGTCCTGTTACTTCTAGTTCTTTGTTTTTAAAATATAAATCAGGTGATGAATGATAGGTATTGGTGAATGTATCAATCGTTGAAGGATCAAGTGCTAATGTTATATTTGTGGGCTCACGATAATCTAAGTTCGAGTTTAAATAAACTACACCACTTTGACTACCTGTAGCCTTTATCGCTATTAAAAATGTCCCTCTTACCGGTTCAGGATATCTTCTTTTAACTTTTTCTATTAATTGAACTACATCAGTGGTTTTTGATGTTGAAATTGTTTCTGGTGTTGAATTACACGCAAAGAGGACTAACATTGATAGGATAACTAAATACTTCACAGGTGCTACTTCCTTGTTTAAATGCCTTACGACAAAATAATCGCTAATAATTGTTAACTAAAATATTACTTATTTGTTTGCTTATAGCTGCTCGTTAAAAGCACTAATTTTACAATAAGTTACCATGTATTAAGCATGAGAGAAAGCACCAAAAAATGCTTTAGTAATGAACAACTAAATATGACCTTTGAGCTTTAATATCAAAAGTAAATTGAGCTTATCAACTTAAAAAGAAAATGTGAAGATTGGATTGCGCGTTAATGTTCTAAATGCATACAAAAGGCAGCTAAAATAAAGCCCCGCTATCTTGCAGGGCTGTATTTATTTGGATATTTACAAGGATTAGTCTAATAAATCCAGAGCTGCAAGTCTCTCTTTTGCTAGCGTATATCTTGCACGAACATCATCAATTTGCGCTTGAGTTAATTGCTTGCCTAGGGTGCGAAGCCCGCCAGTCTCATCATTATGATGAATGCCAAAAGCAAATTTAAGATATTCCAATAGCAACGGCTGGGCATCAAGATATGAGATGGAGTTCATCGCCTGAGAAATTTTGTTTGCCTGTGCCCAGTCGCCATTATTAACATATTCTTGCATAGTGACACTGGCTTTTGGGAATATACAACCTACGCCTGTGATGCCACCACAAGCTCCAGCAAGCCCAGCATGTACAGTGACGGTGTCAACACCTGCCAAAATTTTCGCCTCTTTATTTTCTAACATTAACGTTTCAATAGTTGAAACATCGGTAGTTGATATTTTAAGCGCTGTGACTTCAGGAAGAGCTGCTAGTTTTCTAAGAATGTCCGTAGAAAGTGCATGATATCCGGCTGCATCTGGGTTGTTATAAGGCATAATTGTTATGCCAGCCTCTTTTGCCGCTGCAGCAGAAAGCGCATAGTACGCATACATGTCTTCATCAGAAGGAGCATCTTTAGTTTTTGGCGGCATCACCATGACGGTATCTACACCAACCGTTGCTAATTCTTTAACGATTTTGGCAAGCTCTTCTTTAGTTTCGGCCGCAGCGCCACTGATTAATGGAACATTGTATTCTTTAGCAACCTCAGAAAGACCTTTAAGTAAAGACAGACGCTGTT
>DAINNQ010000385.1:2231-2999 GCA_036735825.1 Alteromonadaceae bacterium
CTTAGGTAGCTATTCTCACCTAGCGTACCAGAGCCAACAAGTCCACCCATTCTGCTACCGCCTTTACCTTGAACTTTTAAAATATCTGCAGCGTATTTTTGTGTTGCTTCAAGATCAATTTCAAGAGCACCAGATGCTGACTCTTTTAACCATGTAAACACCGCTGGCATGACCGTATATCGCCAGTCTGTACTATTTGTTTCCATCATATTTCCTGTTGTATCAAAATCACATTACATAGATTGTACCATTAACTGTATAAAATATACAATATAATAAATGAGTCAGGTAAATTATATCAGATAAATAATCTTCGGCAAGACTCATACATTTTAGATCACGCTCTCAAAGTACTTAATTTAACTGTCATCATCTGAAATTGCTCATGACTTAAAATATGCTTTGGCGGGAAGGACAGATGAAAATTCGACCATTTAGACTCCTCCGAGTCGTAGCACTAGCGATTACATAGTCCAATTCGTTTTATTTCGAGACAACCGGCTAGAGGCTTAGAACACCTATTTTTTTGATTAGTGGTGCTTATTATTTCCATGGCGTACACTCAATTTTACTATAAGAAAACATATTTCAACTCCCCTAAGTTAATAGTCATACTTTTATATAATTATGTTTCCAATCTCTATTAAATAAAAAGAACGTTAATGAGATAGGACGAAAAATGAAAATAAAACGCTGGATTTTAATAATAATATTACTTGTTCTTTCTTTTTCTATTGCATACTTTTCTGGTGAGGGGGCGGTTGTAGG
>DAINNQ010000386.1:0-2993 GCA_036735825.1 Alteromonadaceae bacterium
TCTAATAAACAACAGCTAAGTTAGAAAGTATTTAATATCAAAGGAATTCTTGTGGTTATAATTATGGCCACCTTTCCTTTTGTATATTGTATAAAACACTTTAACTATCCATCATGTTTATGGCATAATTTTGCCTTCAACCGATTAATGATAATGAAGGTAGTTAAATGACCATAGGTGTTGGCGGTTCAACCGCAGAAATAGAATTAGCTAAGCTAGAAAATATGACGGCTGATGTTAAAAGTATTTCAATAAATGAATTTGAGCAGCGTATTAAAAAAGCTCAGCGTTTAATGAAAGAACATGACATAGCAGCAACCTACGTCAATGCCGGCACAAATCTTTATTACTTTACTGGAACTCGCTGGTACGCAAGTGAACGTATGGTTGGCGCTATTATTCCACAAGAAGGTGACGTGCAATATATTACGCCTTTTTTTGAAGTAAATACCTTAAACCAATACATGACAGTAAAAGGTAAAATTAATGGCTGGCAAGAGCATGAAAGTCCATACCAGCTTTTTATTGATACGTTGTCAGCAATGAAGATTCCAAGTGGTCGCATCGCTTTTGATGAGTCAACCGCATTTTTTATTGTCGATGGAATATCACAGCTAAGCAAAGCATACGCTATTGTTAATGCAAAACCTGTCACCGCAGGATGTCGAGCAGAAAAATCGGATCATGAGATAGCGTTATTGCAACAAGCTAAAAATATGACCATGGAAGTGCAAAAAGCTGCCGCTCGTATTCTTCGAGAAGGCATTAGCACACAAGAAGTAGCCGCTTTTATTAATCAAGCTCATAAAAAAGTGGGCGCCACTGCAGGATCCTATTTCTGCATTGTACTCTTCGGTGAAGACTCCTCTTTTCCACATGGTGTTAAGTCTCCAAAAACACTTGAATTAAATGATGTAGTTTTAATTGATACGGGTTGTCAGGTTGAAGGTTATAACTCTGATATCACTCGCACCTATGTCTTTGGTGAAGCCAATCAACGCCAACGAGAGATGTGGCAAATAGAAAAATTAGCGCAACAAGCTGCTTTTGATGCGGCGAAAATTGGCCTACCTTGTGGTGATGTTGATGTGGCAGCAAGAAACTATTTAGCAAGCCAAGGCATGGGGCCTGATTATCAAACACCAGGATGCCCTCATAGAACAGGTCATGGTATCGGCTTAGATATTCATGAATGGCCATATTTAGTGAGAAGTGATGAAACGCCATTAGCAAAAGGTATGTGTTTTTCCAATGAACCTATGTTAGTGATCCCCAACGAATTTGGTATTAGATTAGAAGATCATTTTTACATGACAGATTCTGGTCCAAAATGGTTTACTCAACCATCACATAGCATTGATGATCCATTTGGCTTTGAACAATAAAATCAAAAATTGTCGTCACATCTATTATTAAAGGTCATTTCACAGGAAATGACCTTGCAATTAGATAAATTAAAATTTAGTTGGAGAACCCAACCACATTTCGATAGAATCGATTTATTGTTGTATTAAAATCGAAAAAATTCATGCACGCTATTTTTGAATAGCTTCCGCTCATTATCTTTTTTATTGTTTGGAAAACCGCGGGTATATATTGGGCAACTGGCTCATTGATCGTTACCTCTGCACTACAAATATTTTACTATGTTGTTAAAAAGCAGCCTATCCCAAAACGAAACTGGATATTTTTTGGCTTAATTGCTGTTTTTGGGGGGCTAACCATTTTTTTTCAAGACGATTTGTTTTTAAAATGGAAAGTGACAATAATTAATGCCTTATTTGCCATCGTTTTACTCATAAGCAATTACTTTTTCAAGAAAAATTTAATTAAAGAAATGATGGGAGAATCTTTAGATCTACCTGAAACAATCTGGGCTAAATTGAATATAGCTTGGGCAATATTCTTTATGGTATGTGCCTCTTTAAATATCTATATTGCTTATAATTTTAGTCAAGAAGTCTGGGTGAATTTTAAAGTGTTTGGCCTAATGGGATTAACATTTGTATTTGCAATTTCAACTATTTTCGCCCTTTACAAATATTTACCACAAGATGATAACGAATCTGAAAACCACAAAGAAATTAAATAGAATTTGAACTATGATGTATTACTTAATATATAGCGAAGACGTAGCAAACAGTCTCCCGCTTAGAATGACCGTACGTGAACAACACTTAGCCCGTTTAAGCGAGTTACAAATGCAAGGGCGTTTATTAGTTGCTGGACCTTGCCCAGCGATTGATAATGAAAATCCTGGTGACGCTGGTTTTACTGGTTCATTGATAATCGCTCAATTTGAGAATTTATCTGCCGCTCAAACATGGGCAGATCAAGACCCGTATATATCAGCAGGCGTGTACGAAAAAGTTACTGTAAAACCATACAAAAAGGTATTACCCGCATAATCATGTTTAAGACTATATTCATTCGTTTTATTGTCAGTGTTTCACTGACAATAACGTTAAGTGCAAATGCATTCCAAGCAAAAACAGTAGAAGAGTGTGAGCAACGCTTTAATTCTCCGTCTGAACTTTCTCAATGTTTAGATTTAGTGAAAGAATTGACCGACAGAGAATTACAAACTTGGATAAATAATCAAGTGTTTATCTTAGAAGAGTTTGCCATAGTAACTGGTCGACGTTCCGCATTAGAAATGTTTAAACGTTCGCAACGAAACTTTATTACCTACAGAGAAAATAATTGTCGTTGGCAATACCTGCACATTTCTCCTGATACTGGCGCAGCTTCAGCATTTAAAAAATGTTATGTGCTGGTTACAAAAGACCGCATTGATGAATTAAATCGCTTAAATATTAATAAGAAATGATCTGCTTTTTATGATACTTACGATCAAGAAAAATCGGTTTTCATTTGACCATTCAATTAAGTAGTCAGTCTGTAAATACAAAATAAATTTAACAAGAAAAGGAGTTTGGTAACTTCTGAATGTTTTTCTAAAACACGTTTATCAACCCTTTTCGCTTCAAAAA
>DAINNQ010000387.1:0-2984 GCA_036735825.1 Alteromonadaceae bacterium
AATGTATATAGGGTAAATAGCCATTGGGGATCAGCGCGTTGTTATCTTGTAATTTAGGGTTTGCGACTGAATTATTATTGTGTCGAAAAAATGCGGCAGAATCATTTTCTCGTTGAGATAAAATAGCGAAACTATATAGCTCTCCAAATGATAACGGATAATTTGCATTGAAAGAGGCGGCTAAATGTCGATAAGCTGGATCACCAATGGCAAATGTTTTTCTATTTGCATTTATTTCTTGTGGATTTGTCGTTTGAAAATGACCATTAGCAAGCGCCACACAGCCAGAGAATTGGCAAGTGCCATGTTCGCCTGAGCGATCTGTTGCTTGGTGATCTTGAAAGCTTAACGTGACATTAATAAATCCGTTATTAGGTAATGAAAATCCTTTATTTATAGTGATCTCGTTAGTTTTGCCATCGCCTGCTTGATGATTTAGCCCGTATGAAACATTTATTATTCCTTGCTCAGCATTGTCTTTTAACACAATGTTAATCACACCCGCTATGGCATCAGAGCCATATTGAGCCGCGGCACCATCTCGCAAAACCTCTATCCGCTTAATGGCATGAACAGGGATTGAATTAAGATCGGCGCCAGCCGTTCCACGTCCAACTGAGGTATTTATATGGATTAAACTTGCATGATGCCGACGTTTACCATTAACTAAAATTAAGGTTTGATCAGGCCCTAATCCTCTTAAAGTTGCTGGTTTTAATACATCTGTACCATCGCTAATAGCTGAGCTGGCAAAGTTAAACGATGGTGCGATGTTTTGCAGCATTCTACCGACTTCAGTTTGCCCAGTATTTAACAACATGGTATTTGATAAAATATCGACAGGTACCGCCAGCTCATGAATGCTTCTCGCGATGTCTCGGCTGCCCACTATCGCAATTTTTTCAACACTCGTATTAATGAGTTCTGTGCTTGTATGAGATTGTTGTTGCGATAATGCTTGCTGATATAAGGATGTACTCGAATACTCATTATCAGCATTTGTCTTGTTTTCTTCATTCGCTATGGCTGAATCAATAACGACATTAATGTCATTGTTGTCGTTTATTATTGCAACCAGTCCTGTTCCTCTAAGGAGTTTAGCGAGGGCATGTTCAAAACTGTAATAACCGTTAAGTGGGTTATTGGTAAATTTTTGGGTTAACTCAAACGAGAATATGACGGTTTTATTGGTGCTTTTTGCGAAGTTGATCAACCCTTGATCGGCTGACTGCGTTGGAATATCAAAAAAGAATAACTTTTCAGCATAAACTGAAGAGCTCATCAATACACTTAATAAAAATAATAGCAGGCGCAATTTTATAGTTAACATGTCCATTGTTAAGTTTTGATGCTGTTTTCCTGAAACATCATGACAAAGAAATAACATTGACCAGATAGCTCACCTTAAAAATTGGTAATATTTTTAATAAATTAGGGCTGAGTATAGTATGAAGAGCAATGAAGCAAAAGCAGAAAAAGAATTTTAATGATTAATTGATGGGCTAATTTGTACTGTGTTTGTGGCATTAAATTTGTAATCAAGATCAAAATTATTGGCCAGTGAAACTAATAAACCATTCACATCGCCAGCTTTAAAGTAACCAGAGATTTTGATGTTGTTAATATCTTCATGACTAATTTCAAATTGAATATTGGTATATCGAGTCACTTCACTTAATGCTTGCACTAAAGGCTCACCATTAAAAACTAACATGCCATATTGCCATGCTAATTCTTTATTAGATTGATCAGCTGTTAGCGAAATTGTGGGAGATTGCTTTGCATTTTCGATTTTGGTTTTTTTACCTGCGCTAATAATCACGGAGGAGTCAAATTTAGCCGTTTCTGTACGAATAATATCGGCTAATTTTTGTAGATCATGATGAGCTTCACTGACTAAAACTTGACCTTCGCTAACAATCAATTCCATATCTGATTCATTATCTTTTTGCACATTAAAGATTGTCCCTAAAGCGGTGAATGATTTAGCACCAGCAGACACGGTAAATGGTCTTTCACTGTCTTTAGCTACGTCAAATTGTGCTTCACCGAAAAGCAAATTAACTTTTCGGTACGTGTCACCAAAATCCACACGTAATTTGGTATGGGTGTTTAGCGTTATTTTGCTACCATCAACAAGTTCAACTGTGCTTATTTCACCGATTTGAGTTAAATAGGTTTTAATCTTTTGATCAGATGAGTTTTGTTCGAAAAAAGGTAATTCTATAAATACAGCAACTAAAGTGAATATCAGCACGAATAAAACAGGTGATAATACTTTTACTTTATTGAAAGGTAAGATAGATGATTTTTTCTCTAATGGAAAAATACCATTTAATTCGTTCAATTCACTTAGGTTGTCAAAAAAAGAAGCGTATTTATAAATAGCTTGATGATGAATAGGGTTTTGATTGATCCACGCCACTAAACGAGGTTTTTCATCTTCAGTTAAACTACGCTTCAAACAGCTGATCCAAACGTTAGCTTGTTGCTTGATTTGATGATTTTCTGAATGGTTCGACATTTTGCGTTGTTCTTCCTTAATAATTGCAAAACACGGGTTTTACTACCCAAACACTATGACACCTAAAATGCTTTCACTGTTAAATCTCATGAATTAGAACAAGTATTATGCTCTTTTCACTTTAATTGTATACAGTTTTTATAAACGTAGACAATTAAAGTGTTGTTATTTTCGCCGATTGATAAATGCTTAGCAAGTCAATTTGTACAAAAGTTCAACATTTTCTCACTGAATCTGTTAAAAATTGATAATTAACTTACTAAATGAAAAGTTTAATACCTGCTTTAACCATTAACTTTTCTTGGCTTTTTTCGCGAGCTTTTTCACTTGTTTCTTCGCTTTAGCCTTTTTCTGCGCGGTTGTTTTTTTCACTTTCGGCTTTTTCAAAGCGACTTTAGCTTCTTTGTGTTTTGGGCGAAGCTCTTCAATGACACGGCGAGATAAGCGTTCATCGCTGTAA
>DAINNQ010000388.1:0-2979 GCA_036735825.1 Alteromonadaceae bacterium
GGGAAGTATTTAACCAATTTGATCATTACCAAATTACCTTTTTCTGTTCCCACCTCACCGGTTGAAGAGGCTCAAGCCGAATATGTCACCACGAAAGGCGGCAATCCATTTATGTCAATTTCTGTACCTGATGCCTCTAAAAAGTTAGTACAAGCAACAGGAAGGTTACTTAGAAATGAGCAAGATACTGGCAAAATCACTATTTTAGATAAACGCTTGCTAACTAAACGTTACGGCAGTGATTTACTCAATTCACTCCCTCCTTATAAACGGCTATTCTAGCATCAAGCTACCAAACGGATGATAAGATAATATACGAGAAACTTAGGTAACTTTTGAACGTAAGCTCATTAAAGTAACCTCCTCATTAAATTAATGTATTTGAGTTAAATTAGTTCAGCTTTAACGATGCTGCAATTTTGAAAATACTAAAATAATAAGCCGAGACGGGAGCTCGGCTTCGGTTAGAATAGAAAATATTTTTTTTATTTTTTATTACACCTCCTCTTTTAAAAATTACTCACGGTTTGTTGGTTGGTACTGGTTTGATTATCGGCTTGAAGCTTTATCACCACTCGGCGATCATAAAAACTGGCTTGTTGATCATTACTTGCCACCACAGGCGCTTGTTCACCAAAAGCAAAAAGATTTATACGATCTGGCGCAACCCCCTGATTGATCAGAGCATGTTTCACTGAATTGACACGAGCAATAGATAACGCATGATTTAATTGATCATCTCCTTGTAAATCGGTGTAGCCCGACAAATCGACATTCAAGTTTGGCGATTGCTTTAAAATTTTCGCGAGGGAACTAATTTGTTCATGGTAATGAGATTTGATTTCGCTTGAACCTGTTGAAAACTGCAAACTCATTAATAGGTTTTCAGCTTGTAGTTGGCTAGTAATATGTTGCTCTTGTTGAAACGATAACAATTGGGCTTGATACGCTTGCTCAGCTTGATGAATTTTGTCTTGATATTCTTCTAACGCAAGTTGGTAATGGTTTTTCTCTTCGTTAAGCTGATTGGTTAACAAATCACGCTCATTACTGACATTCATATGCTTTGCGGCAAATACACCAATAAAGCTGGAAACAACCGCGCCAATTGGGCCGCCGACAATAGCCCCTAAAACCATACCGGTACCAAAACCAATGTTTTCGTTTTCTTTCTGCGCTTGTTTTAAGGTTTTTTGCTCCGTGTTTACTTCTGCTGCCATTACCGGCGTTACTGTTAACGTTGAAATGGTTAACGTAGAAATAACCGCGCAAGCGATGAGTGATTTTTTAATTGATGTTGTTGATTTGTTTATATTGTTGCTCATGTGAAATTCCTTAGCTCTTTTTTACAAATAATGGTTAACGACTCAAAACTGCACTTCTGTGTAGATGGGTTAATTTAAACAAGCTTTTAAGGCGATTAATGGACATGAAAAAGGCAATGTGATGAGCAAATATGTCAACAATATGGCAATGTGAATAAATACGCGATTTTGCTTTTTAATTTAGCTATAGTGCAAAAACTTCAAGAAATTACAGATATTCACTAAAAGAGATTTTTCGTTGAAACGTATTGCGATTGTAGAAGATGAAGCGGCGATAAGAGAAAACTATGCCGATGTATTGCGTGCTCAAGGTTATCAGGTGCAAACCTATGCCAATAGAGCGGCAGCAACAGCAGCATTTGCCATAAAACTCCCGCATTTAGCTATTTTAGATATTGGTTTAGAGCAAGAATTTGATGGCGGATTTACACTTTGCCAATGGCTTAGATCGCAATCGGTCACTTTACCGATCATTTTTTTAACTGCCAGAGATAACGACGTAGACACCGTATCAGGTTTGCGCATTGGCGCAGATGATTATTTAACAAAAGATATTAGTTTACCGCATCTTTGTGCCCGTATTGCCGCCCTTTTTCGCCGAGAAGATGCGCTCAAACAACCCACTAATCAAGACTATATATTAACGATTGATGCGTTAACGATTGACAGTCAGCGCATGACAGTAACGTGGCAGCAACAAACGGTTGAGCTGACCATCACTGAGTTTTGGATGATCTACGCGTTAGCAAAAAATCCCGGTCATGTTAAAAACCGCCAGCAACTGATGCAAGACTCCAATATTTATGTTGATGACAGCACGATCACTTCGCACATTAAACGGATACGTAAAAAATTCATGGTGATAGATGCTCAATTTGACTGTATCGAAACTGTTTATGGTATGGGCTATCGTTGGAATCAGCAAAAATCTCAACATGGGCTAAGCGCAAAATGAGTTTTTCTTTTCGTCAGAGTTTTCGCTTTGGCTTGCGTAGTAAATTACTGCTGCTTTCGAGCTTTTTGGTGACTATTCCTTGGTTTGGTTATCAATATGTGTGGGAAATGGAGAAATATTTACGTTTTGGTCAAGAACAAACCATACTCGGCACTGCTCGCGCGTTAGCTACCTCATTACACGAACGCCCTAATCTTTTTAATAATCAAGCGAGTTTTCTGCCAAGTGTTGAAAAAGGTAAAGATCTCTACGGTTATCAATTATCACAACCCATTAACCTTGATGGACAACATAACGATTGGCCGAATTATCTCGATAAAGCCCATTATTATGGCTTTGATAATCTTTTATCAATAGAAAGTGATAAACCACAACTTTCATTAAGCCAGTTGTCGGTAAACTACACCGCCAGTGTTGGCAAATATGATAAGTATTTGTATTTTTTTATTAGCGTGGTTGACGATCATCTTATTTATCGCGATAAAAATGCCCGCAGTTTAACCCATAATGATCATCTAGAATTATCGTTTATTACCCCTGATGGTGATTTTCAACGCTACCTGCTGAGTAATAAACAAGCAGGATGGCTAGATGCTTTTCAAATCAATAGCCCAAGCAGTACATTGTCCATTTCAGCACCGATAATTCAAGGAAAATGGCTAACAACCAATCAAGGTTATAATGTTGAGTTTCGTATTC
>DAINNQ010000389.1:0-2967 GCA_036735825.1 Alteromonadaceae bacterium
TTACAAGGGATATAAAGCTCTTGCTTGCCTTTGAGTGTCCATGTGTAGCGGTTTGGTGCTCCATTAAACATATCAAAGTCGTCAGTGGTTCTTAAGCCATCCGCTGCAGTACCAGGTGCGTCATAAGCTACAGTAGGTGCTTTTTGAGCACGACGAATACCTTTGTTGTATATCCAAGCTTGGCGAGGCGTTTTAATTTGATCCATGGTTTCATGAACTAATAACGCTGTACCGACCAATTTAGATGGCTCTGTTACTTTTTGCTTAAATTTAAACAAAATATTCGTTTTTTCTAAATCAGCTGGTGAAGCGCCTTGCACACCATATGGCAACATTAACTGCTCTTCAAAGCCAATATAAGTAAAATCACCTGAAGCGGTTGGAGTTGCTTGTCCACCCTCACGCGTTAGCGCATCACCACGATAACGTAAGATATGGTTCCATATAGCTTCTAAACCGTTTTGAGGAATAGGAAATGGTACACCTACCGCAGCACCGGTAATTCCGTTACCATCTTGGATCAATTCAGAACGGCCAGCATTTTTAATCGTTTCCTGATAAACATGCTCAGGATAAGATGCTGAACGTCTGGTTTGATAGATATTCATTTTGTAACTATCAGGGAAAGTTTTAAATAAATTCACTTGCCCAGGTGTTAATAAGCTTTTGTGCTCTTCAACATTACTCGCTGTAATAGTTAACTTAATTTTATCTTCTGGATATGGATCTAAATGATGCATACCAGCAGTATAACCAGCAGTAAAGTTGTTATACCACCTGTCCATTCTGGAATACTTCCGTCAGCGTTAGCACCACGAACAGCGCCCATTGGTGTTAATTCACCCGATAATTTTTTTACTTGTGCTTCATCAACTTTGGCAAAGGTTAAACCTGAAAACGTTAAACCTAGCGCTAATGATAATAAGGTTAATTTATTCATATTATTATGCCCTTATAAAGAATATTTGATATTGAAAGATACGTAATCACTATCTTCCATTCTGTTAGAAGTGCCGACACCACCCCAGAAACCACTGTAATTAACATCTAAAGACCACTTACTTTGATAGTCAAATGTTATGCCAGCTGAAATTGATTTTCTGTCTTCTACAAATAAGAATAATGGATCAGGTGTTGTACCACCGACGTCATGCGAAAAAACCACTTTGGGTGACATATTCACACCAGCAAATACATTGCTGTAATCTAATTTAGCTAAGAAACGATATCCCCACGCAAAATCATCAGCAAATGGGTTAGTTTCAACGCCATTTTGTATTGCTAATTCAAGACCTTCTTTACCTACAATGCCACCATTTCTATCAGTACCTGGTGCATTTAAACGTAATACGTCTTGATCAGGCATGTCTCTAATATCAATACCACCCACTTCCAACAAAGTAGTTAATTGATTAGAACCAAGCGTTGGTCCCCAAAAGCGCGTTAATGTCATTTGCGCTTGTAATGTATCAGATAACACAAAACCATCAGCACGTTGGCCTAAGCCGAACACATTCATTTGAGACACACCATCTAAGTCTGGACGTAAGCCAGCATTAGCAAGCTGTTGTGGCATGGCGGCAAATAAAAGTTCTACATCATCAATTTGTAATGGTTCATCTTGACGATAAGAAATTTCACCAGAAACAGCTGTTCCTGAAAGTGTGGTATTAAAACTCATCGCATACAGTTTAATATCTTCAGCGTAATCAAGCTCAACACGAGAAAATGACTGTAAATCAGTGTAATTCTCATAGGTCACTTCACTCGTTAGAATACGGCCAAGATCATCACTGACTTTTGAGAAATCAGCAGTCACACCAGAAAATACAGGACGACGACTATGATAATTCATGTGATACAAACTGATTTCAGTTTCGTTAAATTCAGGTAAATACCAAGAAAGACGTAAACCATATTGGCCACCGCCTTCTGGTTCATTAGCAGCATCTTGTTGACGTAATGTCAATTTAGTAGGGAATGCGCCAACATAAGCAGCACCTGCAGCTTGTTGCACAGCCAAGGCTTCTTGTGGGCTAGTTGCTCCAGCAAGTTTACCTAAGGTGTCCATTCTAAAAGCATTTAAACTATCAATTAAAAAGTCTAAATCCATATCTGGATTTCCAGAGAAACCTAACTGGACGTTATTATAATGCCCACCTGAGCCTGCGAAATCGTTCGTTGAAAAATAACTTCCAGGAGCCGGTAAAATACTTTTTTCCCAGTTGTATTGATAAAACATTTCAACATTGAAGTTTTCTGTTACACCTAATGATGCCCAAACAGCACCAAACGGGATAAAGGCTTCGGTTAATTCTGAGCCAGGTGCTTTCAATCTCGCAACATCAATAGGATTGATTTCACTGACACCGTGAGAAATTAAGGTACTTTCACCCCAACCTAAGACTTGCTGACCGATTCTTAAAGAAAAAGGCATTTCACCAATTTCAAAGTCACCATAAAAATAAGCATCTAACAGACGAATATCACGACATATTTCATCTTTAGCGTCATCATCACGGCAAGGATCGCTTTGCTCACCGCTTAGAGGGTTATTCCACGCGCGGCTTTCATCCATCATTTCAAAATCATAAAAATACATACCACGAAGGAAAACCCCCATGTTGTCATTACGAATATCTAATTCGTGTGTACCTTTAAAGAGTTTTGAAAATGTTTTACCAGAATCGTAATTTAAATTACCAGCATCACCATTGGTAGAATAAAGCCCTTCAGCTTGCCAAATGGTTTGGTTAATTGGTGATGGATTGATCGACGGGTGATAGGTTGAATAATCAATACCACTGTTGATATTGTTTGCTTTACCTACAGTTTTATTCCAATTTCGATCTTCAATTCGCCAACTGGCACCAACAGAAAATGTCGAATCAAAACGAATATCAAAATTCCCTAACTCGAAATTTGCTGCAGATGCTTGCCCAGCAACTGAGCTCATTAACGCTGCAG
>DAINNQ010000390.1:0-2965 GCA_036735825.1 Alteromonadaceae bacterium
TTATACCGCCGAGCGACGATTAAGACATGACGACGCTTACACGCCTAATGATGAAGGGGGTAAACGTCCTGATCGCGCAGTAACTGCTTATACCCAACGCTGTAAAGAAGCCTATAAAGGTGTGCCCGTAATTATTGGGGGTATCGAAGCGAGTTTACGCCGGATTGCGCATTACGATTATTGGTCTGATAAAGTTCGCCGCTCAGTATTGTTTGACTCAAAAGCGGATCTACTCGTTTATGGTAATGCTGAAAGACCGCTGATTGAAATAGCGCATCGTATCGCCAATGGCGAAGAAGTAAAATCAATTACCGATGTCAGAGGCAGTGCTTTTTTAGCAAAACAAGCCTTACCCGGTTGGCATGGTATTGACTCAAGAAATATCGATAAACCAGGAAAAATAGATCCTATTCCCAGCCCTTATCAAGAAATCGAACAAAACTGTAAAACCAGTGAACCGGTTGTTGAGGAGCCATCAAAAGATATCTCCCAAACCGCACAAGTGATCACCATTAGCGACTTTAGCAGTGCCAAGCATCGTAATAAATCATGGCAAGATAAGAAAAAACCCTGGGAAACCACGTATATTAACTTGCCAACATTTGAGCAAGTGAAAGAAAACAAAGTATTGTATGCGCATGCCTCACGTATTTTTCATCAAGAGGTTAATCCAACCTCGGCAAAACCTTTGGTGCAGCGTCATGGCGATCGCATCATTTGGCTTAACCCACCCGCTAAACCTTTAGCTGAAAGTGAAATGGATGGTGTTTTTGGACTACCTTATCAACGTGTTCCTCACCCATCTTATGGTGATGCTAAAATTCCTGCTTATGACATGATCAAAACTTCAATTAACATTATGCGTGGTTGTTTTGGCGGTTGTACATTTTGCAGTATTACAGAGCACGAAGGCAGAATTATTCAAAGCCGAAGTGAAGATTCGATCATTCAAGAAATTGAAGACATTAAAGAAAAAGTGCCAGGATTTACTGGCGTTATTTCCGATCTTGGTGGGCCAACCGCCAACATGTATAAGTTAAATTGTAAAAGTGAAAAAGCTGAAGCTACGTGCCGTAAACCTTCATGTGTTTGGCCGACCATTTGTGGCCATTTAGATACGGATCACACGCCAACCATTAATTTATATCGCCGAGCTCGTAAGGTAAAAGGCATTAAAAAAGTATTGATTGCCTCTGGCGTTCGCTATGACTTAGCCATTGAAGATCCTGAATATGTTAAAGAATTAGCGCAGCATCATGTTGGCGGTTATTTAAAAATTGCCCCAGAGCACACAGAAGAAGGCCCGCTCAATAATATGATGAAGCCTGGCATGGGCTCGTATGACAAGTTTAAAGAGCTGTTTGATCATTACTCAAAATTGGCAGGGAAAAAGCAATATTTGATCCCCTACTTTATCTCTGCGCATCCTGGTACTACTGATTTAGATATGATCAATCTGGCATTATGGTTAAAAGAAAATGACTTTAAATTAGACCAAGTTCAAAACTTTTATCCGTCACCATTGGCGAATGCGACAACCTTGTATCATACCGAAATAAATTCGTTAAAAAATATCAAGAAAACCAATGACAGCGTTGCTGTACCTAAAGGTACGATTCAACGCCGCTTGCACAAAGCCATTTTGCGTTACCATGATCCTGCCAATTGGCCATTACTCAGAGAAGCATTTACCAAAATGGGGTTAGCGCGCAAACTGATCGGTTCAAAACCGGGTTGTTTAGTTCCTAACGAAACGCGTGGTGAACTTAATAAACAGCACGCAAGAAATAGCGGTAAAGGCAAAAACAACGCTATGGGTAATAAAACGTCCCCAGGCCAAAAAAGAGCTTATGGCAAAAAAACCGCGTTTAATGCTAAACAGGGGTTAACCCGATTCTCTGACAATCAATTTGAAAACGCCTCGAATAAAGGCTCAAAATCGAAAAAGAGACATTCAAAAAAGACGCAATAATTGTTTGAAAAATAATTAATTTCATGATTTTACGAAATTAAAAGCGCGGTGTATTTATTATGCATCGCACTTTTTATTGTGCATATTTTAACGGATTATTCGTTACGAATTTCAACACGCCATGGCGGATTAAGTCGATTTTCACCTGCCCAATACAGTTTTATTTTATTCCTTGAGGGATCATACAAAATGGCTTCTCGCCATAAATAACCTTGCTCTGTGGGTTCTTGAGCAAATTCAATCCCTCGGGCTTTAATTTGTTCCACCCACTCATCTAACTGCTCATATTCAAAGTAAATAACTGTGCCACCAACAACTTGAGCCTCTTCTAACGATAAAGAAAAAGTAGCGTTTCCGACTGGACATTCAAAACGCGCGTAATGCGGCGTATCGACAATTTGCGTAAAACCTAATTCGCGATAAAATTTCGTCGACTTATCCATATCATGAGCAGGTAAAGTAACTTGGTTTAAATTCATTAATTTCTCGGTAAATGACTATATTAATCCTTTAAGAGAACATATTGCTCACAGCTTCTAAGATTATCTAATCGATATAAAAAAGGATACTAAGTATTGCTCTTAGTATCCTTTTATTTACCTTTTCAATCTATGATTAAAATGCTTCTAAATGTTTAAAAACATAAAATAATAAACTTTATAAGTTGTAACCTGACTCGTCATGCTCGTTTAAATCGAGCCCTGTTGTTTCTTGTTCTTCAGAAACACGTAAACCATTAGTTAGCATGGCGACGACTTTAAACAATAAGTAAGAAACTATCGCGGTGTACACTATGGTGGCAAAAATACCGATCAGCTGCACACTAACTTGCTCTGCCATTGTGGTAATACCTTCAGCAAAACCAAAGCCACTAAACGCGCCTAATTCTGCAGAAGAAAAAACACCAGCAAGCAATGTTCCTAAAATGCCACCGACACCATGCACAGGAAATACGTCTAAAGAATCATCAATTTTTAGTTTTTGTTTGATGTA
>DAINNQ010000391.1:0-2960 GCA_036735825.1 Alteromonadaceae bacterium
ATTTGGGGGGGGCTGAAGTCGAAATTTAATCAAAATATAAAATCTTCGGAACAGCTTAAAAGCTATATGATTGCGACCTCAAAAAACTCCAATCCGCAACAATATACGACACAACAAAAATATCCTCATATATATCCAGTGACCAAGTTAGAACAAGGTTTGTAAATGTTAATGTTAAGCACAGGCTGTCTAGGAGTTGGGGTTACCTAGATTTGAACAAATAAAGGTTTGGCGACGTCATAGTTTAGATATCGTGATATCACCTTGTAAAAACGAGGTAAGGAGAGAGTCTAAATTTCCATCCTTGCGGTATTTTTTAGTTTAGCTTTATGTCACTAATCACATTGCCACTTGGCTTAAGTGTATGTGCTTGAGCTTTCATTCCCTCAAAAATTTTATCTGATAAAGTTCTAGGAAAACCTTCTGGGAGTATAACGCTGACATTTTCAATAACGGTATCAAGCTCTTGAACAATAGAATCAATAAGCGCTATGATTTCTTCCTCGACAAAGCCTACTTCTTTCCCTTGTTGGATAAAGTGGCGATACTGTATTTTCTGTAATTGGTAATAATTTTTGCTGCCTCGAATTGCCATCGCCATTTTTACTTTCTGTATTGCTACCTGATCTGCCCTATTCCCAATAAGAGGATGGATAGAAAGTACATCATATAGCGGCGTTAGCTTGTACTTGTTCTCGGGTAAATGGGTAATGCTAAAATTTTTTGCGTGACCATCGGTTGCGGCTAATAAATAGAACACGATTTGCGCTTTAAAGAAGTGTCGCTTGTCAATAACTGCATTATCACTATTTGCAAGTAATTTTATGCAATCTTCAACACTCAAGCCGCCATCACTCTGATACTTTAGTAATGATGACAATCCACTTGCCTGACAAAAATCTTCTTGTGGTAAGCGAATAATCCATGAACCATCGTCTGATAACTTACGATCAAAGCGTTTGACAATGAGTGCTTTTTTATCGCCAAAAATACCAATATCACAATGGGCTATTGGAATATCAAATTCAGCGATAATTTTTGAGCAAAGCCATTCATTTTCTACCGAGGCTTGCATGTCAGCTTTCATATTGCCAACTAATCCC
Source organism: Alteromonadaceae bacterium (assembly GCA_036735825.1). Classification (GTDB taxonomy): domain Bacteria; phylum Pseudomonadota; class Gammaproteobacteria; order Enterobacterales; family Alteromonadaceae; genus DAINNQ01. The sequence goes on from DAINNQ010000391.1 coordinate 1,104, forward strand.
ATAGGTAGTTTAAAAATATGAGTCGTAGGTGTTTCACCTAATGGTGCACACCATTGGTTGTTATGCCAAAGTAATGCGGTTTTTTCTTGCGCACCAGCAAGCGATATTCTCAGTTCATCATCATCGTTTAAACGGCCTAAGGGGTAGCTATACACTGCTTTGTCTAGCATTTCTGCCACTTGTTGAACATTTAAAGGCTTATATTGAATTTGTTTAATATTCAGAGGTTTAGCACTTTCAGGTAACAATTGAATCGCGCCAACACAATCACGTCCAAGCTCAACGAGCAAATCAAAAATCTTGGTACTTGCTGCATTAAAGCGCCTTGCTAATCGCTCTCTTATATCTCGGCTATCAGGCAATAAGTTGTCAAAATAAAATGAAACTTTATCGCCCTTTATAGGCAAATTTCCCGGTGTGAATGGTAATGATAAAGACAAAGGGCGGCCACGAGGGTTTGCAACCCATTCATCAGCATATTGCAATTCATCAACGCCAAATTTTATCCGCCAATAACCGACGAACTCAGCATTCATCCAAATAGCTAATGCGCTGATTTTACGTTTTGCCATTACCATTGATCCTGATATTGCTCTTGGTCTCTAGTGTTTTCACTTGGCGATTTTGTATTATCAATAAACTGTAACTTAATACCTAAAATAGAGAATACTTTGAACAAGCGTTCTATTGTTGCTTTTTGTGGTGAGCTTTCAAGGGTTTGATAACTTTGCTGACTTATACCAAGTTTTTCTGCAAGCGCTTTTTGGGAAAGGCCATTTGACTTTCTAAATCCCACCAGAATAGGTTTAATTTGATCGAGGGTATTAATAGTGTAATTCACGGTAACCACCAAAAAAACAATGTATATGCTGTATTGCTTAAATACAGCATATAAGCTGTATTGTTATATAACAACATATAGGTTGTTTTTTGTCAATTAATCATTTAGGTATAGCTTTTACTGGCTAAATGCGGTCCTTTTGTTTATGGCGTTTTTAAGGTTTTTATTATTCAATTTGGCTTCTGGTCGTTTAATGTCGGTTCGGAAAAATGAATTATAAGTCTGTTATTGTTTTACTCTATAAAATCTGTATGGTCATAATATGGCCACAGAGGGTAGCGGTCATTTGAAAGGGTAAAAGTTAAGATATGGCGCACCCAGCAGGAGTCGAACCTGCGGCCTTTGCCTCCGGAGGGCAACGCTCTATCCAGCTGAGCTATGGGTGCATTGTAATGTAAGCGCGGCAATACTAAAGCCTAACTAAATTATTGTCTATAAAAGATTCTGCTTTAAATAATAATCGATAAAATGTTGAATATTTATTATTCAACACGTTCAATTCACTGAATTTATTTTAAAAAAATGTACTTTCGTACGCGACAGGCTTAAAGTAGGCACTATAATAAATACTAGTTACATCAACAAGGTTGTTTCATTGTAATTATATGAAATTGTTATTTACTTATATTATTCTCGCATTGTTTTCTTCTTCTGCTGTAGCTCAAACGTATGAGCTTGAGCAGGTAGGTGCGATCCCTTTTGAAAAAACAATAAAACGAGCGGGCAAAGTTTCTTTTAAACGTTCAATCAGCCTTTCATTTAAGAGCCCAGGTTATCTCAAAAAATTGTCAGTGGATGAAGGTGATTATTTTGTCGCTAACCAATTGCTCGCTACTTTAAATACTGAAGAATTAAATGGTGAGAAAAATAGGCTTTATATTCAATTGTTACAAGCGAAGAAAGAAGTTAATCGTGTTAAGCAGCTAATTGCAGAAAACTTAAGCTCTCATCAAGCCTTAGATGTTGCACAAACACATTTAGATACAGTCAGAGAAGCTTACCAAGTCGCCTATTAT
>DAINNQ010000392.1:0-2947 GCA_036735825.1 Alteromonadaceae bacterium
GTATACACTTGGGTTTACTATGGTAAATGAATAAAAAATATATAAAGCGTTGAATATTCGCTTGTTTAAGGTAGATCAATGTTGGCAAATTTAATGATGTCAGATGGTATTAGTTCAGGTTTATGAATGAAAATAATTACGTGTTCTATACCAAGCCTTCATAAAAAGGCAAATACAACTATGCCAAATTACAGTGATAACGGTTAGAAGGGGAATGATAAATTAGATAATCCATAGCTTATTTTTAGCAGAGCTTCGATAGCACAAATTAATTGATCAGACTAAAAGATTTAAGCGCTGAAATTTGCTGGTTAAGCTGTGTTTCTATGTCATCTAATTCTCTTAATTTAGCACAAAACATCGCTGTTTTAGATTCGAGAGTTGTCACTTTAGAACTGATTTCCAATTCTAATTCATCACCCATAGTTTCCATTCTGTCGCTAAAATTATCATCTCTATTTTCGCTGCTACTGTTTTCTTGATTATTCATGGCTTCACCAACAGCCATTAAAATAGTGCCGATTGATTCGGTAACAATAGATTCTATTTCTTGTTCAAACTGACCTGCAAAAATGTCTTCAAAGTCATCAAAATCTTGAGGCGCAATATAATAGTTTTGATCGCTATGATTAAATCGTTTACGTAAACGCCATTGTAATTCGTCAAAGTGTTTTTGAATTTTTTGGTGGGAAGCACTATTTTCACCAGTAACACCAGCGATCACTTGGTTAACGGCTTTTAAACCAATATCAACACCTTCGATGGCTATTTCAACGATTTGAGGAACTTGTTGTCGAATTCCAGTGGTATATTGAGTAACAAGTTGAGTTTGTTGTGGGGTTAATTTAACTTCTTTGCCATGAACAAAGAGTTGGTTTTCATTATTGATCTGGACATAAGTCATATCATGTTCTAAAAATCGAACATGGTCAGGATCAATAATAACGCCATATTGAAAACTAATATCACAGTTATTGGCGTTGGCAGAAAAGGGCAGAGTTAAACAAGCTGAAATAAATGAAGTTATTAAGAGCTTATTAAATTTTTTTCTAGATTTCATTAGGTGTTAACTATAGGATCAATAAAGACTTTTCTTTCTTTATAACGCATTCTGCTAGGGCCATATTCACGCTTGGTTTTTTCATGAAAATCACCAATGTATAACTGGACTCCGTGATAAATTTTTTCATTTGCTTCAATATAAACACTGCACATATATTGATTGATTTCTTCTTCAAGTAATTCTTTATCGTTGAGCAGCTCACCCATTTGTCCCGCATGATGTTTATAAGTGGAGACAAGTTTGTTGAGCATATCAGGATTAACTTTTTCTTTAGGTAGTTTTTTAAGCTTGTTTATGCCATCTTTCAGTTCGTTTGTTTTCTTCGATTCAACAGCGATTAACGTTTCAAGTTGAGCAAGCTTTTCATTAAATTTATTCAGACGTTCTTTAAAATGAATAATGGTTGTACTTCCTGCTGTTGCACCAATAATGCCTGCATGTACAGACGTACCAGCAGAGATAAAACCTGCAATTAATTTTCCATTCGCTTTTTCTTCTGTGCCCAGCCATAAACGTTCTTCAACTTTGATTATGCTATGCATCATTTGATTTTCAATACGTAAGTTATTGCATTCAATATCAGCATATTGGCAGTATTTTGCGAAAATATTGCCTTTAGCTTTAATATTCACGCTCATGGTGATATCAGAAATTTTGACATCTTCTACTTCTTGTTTTTTGCCGATGATTCCGCTGCTAATGGTGATATCACCACCAGCTTCTAAATAGGCAGATTCCACAAAACCGCCAATGGTAATATCGCCACTAGCAACAACTTTCATTCCTTCACAAACATCACCATCGATGATCACACTACCTTCAAATTGGATATGGCCTGTGCTGACATCGACATTTTTGATTTTGTAAACTTCATCAACTTCCATACCGTTTTCAATAATTCTCGGCAAACCTACTCGAGTTGATACTAAAACATCATTGTTTTTTGGGCTTAAAATGGTACCTTCGCCAGGTTTAAGTTCTATGTCTTGTCCGGGTACTGGTTCTAAAGGGCCACCCACTACGGTGAAACCTTTAATACCGTCAGTTGGGGGGATTTTTTTGGCTAAAGGGTCACCAATTTTTACACAGATGATATCACCAAGATCGCGCATATCAACAGAACCGTCTTCACGTTCTTTAGGTTTTAATATCCGATCTTGCGCACTTTCCACTAAATGCTTAATTCTACCATCCTTGCCGTTTATAGGCGTTTTACCATGGGCAATTTCACCTTTTACAATAGAACCTGGTGGCTCTTTGGCAGCATGTTGAGCAAGTTTAATCAGTTCTTCTTTACTAAACCCTTTTGTTACACCGGCTTGTTGAGCGCTATGAAGTATAGCTTTAGCGGTTAAGTTTTTCCCACCTAATGCCGTTGAAATTTCTGCATAGGCCGACATTTCATCTTTATCAATTTCAATGGTGATTTGTGCGTCTCGACGTTCAAGAATTTGATAACGGATTTCTCGCCCAGATTTATTGGCTTGTAAAGGTTTTAACGTGCTATTAAGCTCCGCGATAGCGTTCTTTATATTTCCGCTATCAACATATAAAGCACTATATTCAGATGAGGTAATAAGCTCGTGAATTGTTGCTTCGGTGATGATTGTACTATCTTTTATTGGTTGCAACAAAAGATCGACGTTATCTTTCTTATTCGGCTCCAAACTTGCTTTAGTCACACTTAAAACTCTCTTGTACTTTTAATGCTGCGGGAAAATTATATGTAGTTTTCTTGATGAATTCTTATAAAGTTATTTGTACCCACTTTCGAATAATCAATTTTGTATTCTTTATTGTCTAAGGCTTGGATAAATAACAAAGTTTTTTCTTCACCGAAAACCCCAGAAGCACCTACATCAACGACTTCTTGATAAGATTTTT
>DAINNQ010000393.1:0-2938 GCA_036735825.1 Alteromonadaceae bacterium
TTTTGATGAATGATTATCAAGCATGTCCTTTGCTCTTTAGTTGTAGGTTTTAATTATTATTTTTATCGAGTTAAAACAAAATCTTCATTGCAAAATAACATCAATCAGAACGTTCAGGCTTTTTTCTTAGGTTGGTTAAACGCTTGTTCGATGGTTTTTTGTAAAAGATCGATTTTGCTTTGCAAGCTTTGGCGCTCACGTTCAAATTCTTGCTGTTGGGTTAAATAATCATTTGCCAGATTTAGCGCTGTCATCAGCAGTGTTTGCTCTGGTGTTCTAATTGACTGACCCTTTTTGTTGTCAGCATTAATGCGTTTGTTTACTTCCTCGGCGGCTACTAATAACGCAGACTCAGCTCCTTGAGGGCAAGCAATTTTCAGTCTGCGATTTGCAACTTCAATGGTGACATTGTGCTGGCTCATAGTGTATGCGTTGCCTATTAATTATTCTAAATGCGTTAATTTAAATGAATATAAATGTATGTAAAGTAAACAATTTTATTTGGTGTTTAGCATGATGAACTATAACGGTGCGTGATCATAAGTGCAAGCGAGTTTTACAGCAATTTTCGATACTTTTATTAGCATCACTTTCAGGGCAATGTTACGATAGCCAAATATCACTTCCTTATATAAATGTTGGTTAAATGGCAGACAACAACGTATTAGAATTTTCTTCAATTCAAGCGATCATCACCACTGAAGATGTAAAAATTCATGGTTCAGAATTACATGGTGTATTAACTGGGCTGATATGTGCAGGCTACAGTTTTGAAAATAGCGATTATTTGAATATGTTAAATGACATGTTTAATAATGGTGAACCACTTCCCAGTAAACTTCGTATGACCGTAAAGTTAATGTTTGGTCAACTTTGGCAAAGTATTTTAGATGACTCATACAGTTTCACCTTATTACTGCCTGATGACGATGACTCATTAGTTGAGCGAGGCCATGCTCTTGGTGCTTGGGTGCAAGGGTTTAACTTAGGCTTTGGTTTACAACAAAGCAAAAGTACGAAATTTTCTGCTGATGTTAAAGAAGTGCTGAGCGACTTTGCTGAAATTGCTAATTTGTCTGATGAAATCGAAGAAGATGAAACAACCGAGCAAGCGTATTTTGAAATTTCTGAATATGTGCGAATTTCAGCATTGTTGTGTTTCACTGAACTTGGTTCTCCGCCAGATACTAAAGAGCCTTCAGAAACTATTCATTAATAAAATTTTAAACGGATCATTAAAAATAGCAGATGCTGAAAAGTCCTATGATGAAACATACATTATTACCGTTAGCTGAATTTCAACAGCGTCGTCAATCTTTTATTGAACAAATGCGTGACAACAGCGTGGCTATTTTTAGCGCCAATAATGAAGTTACACGCAGTAATGACACGGAATATTTATTTTGTCAGGATAAAACTTTTTATTATCTGACTGGCTTTAATGAACCTGATGCTGTGCTGTTACTGATTAAAACGGCTGATAAATCGTCGTCTGCACAACAAGTATTATTCAGTTTACCAAAAGATCCGTTAACTGAAATTTGGCAAGGTAAAAGAATTGGCGCGCAAAAAGCGAAAGAAGAGTACGGGTTTGATGAATGTTTTACCCTTGATGAAATCGACAGCTTATTGCCTGATTATTTTGCGAATACCTCAGCACTGTATTTTTGTCGAGGGCATAAAAAAAGCTTTGATCAAAAGGTACTGCAGTGGTTAGAGCAGGTAAGTGCTAAATCTCGCCAAGGCATATACGCTCCGAGCGAATTAATTGATTGCTCAAACATGGTCAATGAATTGCGTTTGTTTAAATCACCTGCTGAATTAGACATCATGCGTAAAGTCAATGTCATCAGTGGTAAAGCGCATCAAAGAGCGATGGAAAAAACCGCATCTGGTGTATTCGAATATCAAATAGAAGCTGAAATTTTGCATGAATTTGCTCGTCACGGTGCACGACATGCCGCATATAATTCGATAGTTGCTGGTGGCGATAACGCCAATATTCTTCATTATACCGCTAACAGTGAGCCCTTGAATGATGGTGATTTATTGTTAATCGATGCTGGTGGTGAATTAGCGGGTTATGCTGCAGATATCACCAGAACATTTCCCGTCAATGGAAAATTTTCAAACGAACAGCGCGCTTTGTATCAATTAGTGCTTGATGCGCAAGAGCAATGTATTGCTGCCATTAAACCTCAGCAAACCTTAGCGGGCTTGAACCAATTATGCTGTGAAATTATCACTAAAGGATTATTAGAATTAGAAATTTTGTCTGGTGATTTAAATGAGTTGATTGCTGAGCAAGCGTGCAAAAAATACTTTATTCACGGACTAGGGCATTGGTTAGGGCTTGATGTGCACGATGTCGGTGATTATCAAGTTAAAGATAAAAAGCAATACCGTTTATTTGAAGCGGGCATGGTCATGACGATCGAGCCAGGATTGTATATGCCAATTGATGATGACGCTATCGATGAAAAATGGCGTGGTATTGGCATTCGCATTGAAGACAATGTGTTAGTTACTGAGCAAGGTCACGAAAACTTGACCGTGAATGCGCCTAAATCTATCGATGAAATTGAATCTGTGATGAAAATCAATAAACGATTGAGCTGATCGTTGTTAACTGATGTTTCAAAATAATTAACATGAATTAATTTAGTTAACTCATTTAATTGAGAAAAGTTGCGCTAAAACAAGCCTACAAAAGCGGTAATGCCCTTAAAATAGGCAAGCAATCGGCAGAAGCTATAAAGCCGTATAAGAAATAAAAAATAAAGCCAAAAGTTGTAAATCAAAACTATAAAACAAGAACAGTGAATAACGAGAATTTAGTGAAAGAACACAATCAGCCATTTGATATTATTATTGCCGGCGGTGGCTTATCAGGCGCACTTGCTGCGCTAAGTTTATCGCAACTTGCCAACGCTAATGG
>DAINNQ010000394.1:0-2935 GCA_036735825.1 Alteromonadaceae bacterium
CAACCTATGGTAACTCTGCGGTTGCGGCATTCGGAGTTGGCTCGCGCATTGAGTCTATCGCTTGTTTAGTTGTGTTGGCTTTGTCGATGACCTTACCGCCTTTTATTAGCCAAAACTTTGGGGCAGGTAATATGCACAGAGTGGAAGAGGGCTATAAAACCTCTGTTAAGTTTGTTTTAATTTGGCAAGTGATAATCTATGCGATACTCGTTTTGGCAGCGCCATTAATTGCTGATGCCTTCTCAAAAGAGCAATCAGTAGCAGATATTATTAAGTTATTTATTTGGATCCTCCCATTAGGCTATGGCTTGCAAGGCATCATTATTCTCACTAATTCATCATTTAATGCCTTGCATAAACCTATGGTGGCTTTAGTGTTAAGCATCATTCGATTATTCGTGTGTTATGTACCTTTGTCTTATATTGGTAGCGAATTATACGGCATAGAAGGGTTCTTTTTAGGTGCACTTCTTGGCAATGTATTAATGGCGATGATCTCATATCGTATTTTTTCAAAACAGTTTGATCTTGAAATAAATGAAGTAAAGGTTGTTTCTTAATGAAAGCAATGGAATTAGTTTCTGACTACACACCTAGTGGTGACCAACCTACGGCAATAACCCAATTGATGGACGGAATTGAGTCAGGCCTCGCTCATCAAACTTTGCTGGGCGTAACAGGCTCAGGGAAAACATTTACCATCGCTAATGTGATTGCCAAGCTAAATCGTCCAACCATGATGCTTGCGCCGAATAAAACCTTAGCAGCTCAGCTCTACGGTGAAATGAAAGAGTTTTTCCCAAATAATGCTGTTGAGTATTTTGTGTCGTATTACGATTACTACCAACCTGAAGCTTATGTACCGACAACCGATACTTTTATAGAGAAAGACGCTTCTATTAATGAGCATATTGAGCAAATGCGCCTTTCTGCCACCAAAGCCTTATTAGAACGACGTGATGTAATTATTGTTGCCTCAGTATCGGCAATTTATGGTTTGGGCGATCCTGATTCTTACCTAAAAATGATGTTACATATCAGCCAAGGTGACATCATTAATCAGCGTGATATTTTGCGTCGTTTAGCAGAATTGCAATACACTCGTAACGATGTTGCTTTTCAGCGCGCTACGTATCGAGTGCGAGGTGACGTTATCGATGTTTTTCCTGCCGAGTCTGACAGGTTAGCGATCAGGATCGAATTGTTCGATGAAGAAATTGAACGTATCAGTCAATTTGATCCGTTAACAGGAGAAGTAGAACGCACGCTTGCTCGAGTAACTATTTACCCCAAAACGCATTATGCTACACCAAGAGAAAAAATATTAGCCGCCGTTGAAAACATTAAAATTGAATTAAAAGATCGCGCCAAGCAGCTTAAAGAAAATAATAAGCTAGTTGAAGAGCAACGCGTCGTGCAGCGGACACAATTTGATATTGAGATGATGACAGAGCTAGGCTATTGCTCAGGCATTGAAAACTATTCTCGATATTTATCGGGCCGTGAACAAGGAGAAGCGCCACCGACGTTATTTGATTATTTACCTGATGATGGTTTATTAATTATTGACGAATCTCATGTCACAGTGCCGCAAATTGGCGCTATGTATAAAGGCGATAGATCACGGAAAGAAAACCTTGTTGAATATGGTTTTCGCTTACCGTCAGCGCTTGATAATCGACCGATGAAATTTGAAGAGTTTGAGTCGTTAGCACCCCAAACCATTTATGTGTCGGCCACACCAAGCAATTATGAAATAGAAAAGTCATCAGGCGAAATTGCCGAACAGGTTGTTAGGCCGACAGGCTTATTAGACCCGATTATTGAAGTGCGACCAGTTGAAACTCAAGTTGATGATTTACTGTCAGAAATTCGTAAACGTGTTGACATTGGCGAGCGTGTTTTAGCCACAACACTAACCAAGCGCATGGCGGAAGATTTAACTGATTATTTAGACGAACATAATGTCAAAACACGTTATCTCCATTCCGATGTTGATACGGTTGAACGGGTTGAAATTATTCGAGATTTTCGTTTAGGGCATTTTGATGTTTTAGTTGGTATCAATTTACTTCGTGAAGGTTTAGACATGCCAGAAGTCTCACTGGTTGCCATTCTTGATGCCGATAAAGAAGGTTTTTTACGCTCTGAACGTTCATTAATTCAAACCATTGGCCGTGCGGCGCGAAACATTAATGGGCGAGCAATTTTGTACGCGGACCGTATTACGGGCTCAATGCGACGGGCGATTGATGAAACAGAACGTCGGCGTGAAAAGCAGCATCAATATAATCTTGAACATGGGATAACGCCGCAAGGGGTGATCAGGAAAATTTCTGATGTCATGGAGCTTGGTCGTTCGCCGACAAAAGCTGCTAAGAAATATCTGCAAGATGTTGCTGAGCCTGAAAGTGAATACGCGGTCATGTCAGTCAACGAGATTGACGATAAAGTAAAACAACTTGAAAAAACCATGCTCGATCACGCGCAAAACTTAGAATTTGAACAAGCGGCAAGTGTAAGAGACGAAATAGCAAAGTTACGCCAACAGCAATTATTACTTTAACGCTGTTGGGTAACCTTATTGTTAGCGACTTAATATATGCGTTGTTTAAGTGCTAATTATTTTAGATCTAACTATTTTAGATCTAACTATTTTAGATCTAACATTGTGTAGTTACTAATGATTGATGAGATAGCATCAACGTTACAGTGATTTAAACGACTTATATCTTCGATTATCTTATCTTGTATATCTACAGGAAAAAGCATCAACTGCTCTAAATAAAGATGTGCCTGCGTTTCATTATTATTGTTAATAAATTCAGCTAAACGATTGGCGTGATTTTTCCAAATAGCACTCATAAACAGTTACCTCACATATAAACAATGTAGACACGTTAAGTAAACCGTATCTAGGAGTTAAGTGTAGAGT
>DAINNQ010000395.1:0-2934 GCA_036735825.1 Alteromonadaceae bacterium
GCTTGGTGGCATCATAGGTCACCAGTTTGGCAGTGGAAATGGGCGTGATGTCACCACCATATTAGGCGCTATCATTGGCGCATCACTTGTTGATAATGATAGTCCTAAATATCGAGAGAAAGTTATTCGTTTAGTTGAATTGATGATCAAAATTGATAATGGTGATGAGTATATGGTGGTGCAAGATAAAGACCCAAATATGCTTTTCAGCCAACATGACAGCATACGCATGATCTATTTAACTGATGGAACGGTAAGAATAGATAAACAATTATAAAGCATCACGGCAACTGAATTCTCCAACTCTAGATTCGAACAATACCATTGGATCTAGGTGTTTCTACAGACAACGATTTAAATAACTACCACTTCAATGTCATTATCTTGTTGTTGCTCTATATATATTTTCGCCATTTCAATAGTGCCAAAATTGGCTTTAATTTTTTGAAATGCCACAAATTTAGCATGAGAAAGGTTATTTTCAGTTGATTGTGCTAGAAAAACCCAAGTTTTAACAACAGCAGGAGAGTATTGATTCATACATTGCTTCCTTGCAATAACAGCTAGTAATCTTTCCATTATAGCTAGGATTTATTAATGATCCATATTTCCTTTAGCAAACTAACTTTTTGGGTAATTGATTGAAAGTTAAAATTGTGACTAAAAGTTCACAGTAATCAAGCTTTAAAATGAAACAACGTCATGTATTCAGCTTAACAAAAGGCTTAGAAATTAGGCCTGACTCCCCAGCATTTAGCATTTTGTTGCTGGTATTTTATACAATTCAAACAGAGTCAATCATTATATGCAGCTTAGGGTTGGGAGCATGTTTGTCAGTATTGAAAGTACTAAATCTTTAGTAGTTTGAGAGTTGAATTAACAGATAAAGTAAATATCACGTTTAAAAAAAGTGTGAAAAATTGTTTACAAAATAATGGTTTGTAACAAATTTGTTTCGATAAATAGATTTCGTTTTGTTGTACGAAAAAGTAGTCTAGGAAAGTCTGCCTAGTGTTTTGATACATTGATAAAGGGAATATTTGTTGTTGTATCAAAGCTTTGAAAAGGAAATAGGTGGGATAATTATAAAAAAACATGAGGAAATAAACATGATTAAAGCATCTCCACTAGCTAAAGCAATTAAGTTTGCTTTGGTTGCCAGTGTTTCAGCTTCGTTCTTATCAACTCCTGCTTTTGCTGAAGAAGCGGCAGCTGAAGAAGTAGAACGTATCGCGGTTACCGGTTCTCGAATTAAAAAAGCAGAATTTTCAAATGCAGCTCCAATACATGTCATTAAAGCAGAAGATGCTTTAAAAGCAGGTATTAGAACGGTAGGGGAATTATTACAAAACACATCAATGGCGAACGGCCAGCAATTTGATGCCACATATAACGCTAACTCAGGAAACTCAAATGCATCTGAGCCACCTCCAAGTGGTGGTGTAGGCTCATCTAATGTTGGTTTACGCGGATTAGGTGCCGAGCGTACCTTGATCTTAATTAACGGTCGTCGTTTAGGTGCTTCGGGTGTTCGTGGTGCTCCATCACAGCCTGATTTAAGTCTTTTACCAGTTAACATGGTTGAACGAGTTGAAGTGATCACTGAAGGTGCTTCATCTATTTACGGTGCCGATGCTGTTGCTGGTGTTATTAACGTTATTTTAAAAGAAAGTTTTGATGGTTTTGAAGTGACAGGTGCTGTCTCTGATACCGCTGATGGTGGCGGGGCAGAAAAAGACTTTTCATTTATTACCGGTTTTGAAGGTGACAAAGCTAAATTTGCGATATCTGCTTCTTATTATTCTCGCGATCGCGTGGCAGTAAAAGATCGCACTGATTGTATTCGTAAAATTTTTAAAGACGACAGTGGTAAGAAAATATCGGTGTGTTCTAGCCGTTTTTGGGATAACACTATGTTAGACCTAACAGGCAGTGTAACAGCAGGAATTACCGATGATATCGCTATATTCTCAACACCAGGTCAAACCGATATCGGCATTATGGATTTTAGTTCTGCATATGGTTTACCTGTGCCTAACGATCCTAATGTTGCGATTACCAGTGCAAATCAGAGAAACCGTCGTATTTTCTCGCCACTTCATCATGATGGTGTCGATCGAATGGAAGCTGATTTAATTCAGCCAGTGACACGATTTACCGTAGCTGCGAATGGTTCTTACATGCCAAACTTTTGGGGCGGTGAAGAAGAGATATTTTATGAAGCGTATTATTTTCATCGTCACTTGACGAGCTTAGGAACCTCGGAACAAATATTCCCAACCATTCCTGGCATGATCCCACATGAAAATGAGCAAGGCAATTTGGTGCTTGACGCTGATGGTAACTTAGATTTAGTGCAAAACCCGTTAAGTCCTTTCCCTGTTGATGTTTCTAACATTATTACTTTAGAAGATTTACCACAAAAACGTGAAGTTGAATTAAATCACTTTAGATTTGTAACAGGTCTTCGTGGTGATTTTACTGGTGATTGGCTTTCAAAAAATGGTTGGACGTATGAAGTATTTGCATCTTACGACCGTGGTGTAGGTGAGCAAAATCAACCTGTAATGAACGAGTCTAATTTAGCGCTAACATTAGGTACGTTACGTTTAGATGTTAACGGTAACCCTATTTGTGGTGTTAATGCACCAGCAGGTATTGGATTTATTACCGCTAACGAATGTGTACCTGTTAACTTTTTAGCGCCGTCTATCTTCAATGGTGGTCGTTACGGTGGTGGTACATTTGCCACACAAGCTGAAAAAGATTTCTTAATTGGAACGCGTATTAATACGACGACAGTTGAACAGATCATGACTTCAGCCTTTGCAACCGGTGACTTATTCGACTTTGAACAAGGTGGCGTAGTTACTGCTGCACTTGGTGCTGAATTTAGACGTGACCGCATTAAATCAGCGGGTGATATGTTAGGCG
>DAINNQ010000396.1:0-2922 GCA_036735825.1 Alteromonadaceae bacterium
TCGTAAATATACTGTCGTTATTTGCAGACAGGTTTTGTTGTTTTTTAGAGGAGGGATTTTAAATTTATTATTTATTTACTTTAAAAACATAGGGTTATAAAAGTGGTGTGCTTTGTGCTGTAACCCTACTGATAACTCAATATGTTGAGTTAATGTAAATAACCAAAACCTATTAAAAATACATTATTCGAAGGAAGATTTATGGAAGCTATCAGTTTGAAAAAAGTAACCGCCATTGTGTCAATTTGTACATTAGGCGCTTTTTTAGTTAACGCTAAAGAAAATGACATTTCTCAAGTAGTTGAAAAAACGGCTCCTTTAGCTGAAAAAGTGGTGAGTCAAGTTGGCAAGTTTGAAGAATTAATTAAGTTATTTGATAAAGACAATAACGGATTATTAAGCCAAAGCGAGCTTACAAAGAGCGGTAAAGAGTTACTTATTAAGTCATTTAGCGATATCGACACGAATGCTGACTTAGGTGTAAGCCTTGAAGAATTTAATCAATTTTTGTCAATTGCTGAAAAATAATTTTTAGTATCAACAAACTTATATCAACTCCCTATATTGCTGGCTACCTCCCCAACCTGTAGCCAGCCTTTTTATAAGAGGCTTTTCGAATGACTACCATGCCAAAATACGTCCAATTAAATAATTGGATTTTTGAACTGAAAGCAGTAAGGGCAATTCGTGTCGATAATTACGGTGAACCTTATAGTGCGATCGCTAATATTGCCATAAATGGCGACAATGCCTACCTTGATGGTTTAATGACTAAAGAAGAAGACGCTTATACCCGAAAAGACTTCCAAACTTTTGTTGAGTTTTTTCGTCAAATAGAAATCAAACAAGCGCATTTTGATCGCTTTAAAAATAAGCAATTAAAATCTGAGCAAGTGATCATTCAGCCTAAACAGCCCAAATCGCTTTTACAACTTGTTAAATAGCTTGCTAGAATACGTTTCTCTTTTCAGTCAAGATCAAAGAACATTGCGTATTTTATGGCGATCGCTCATGCAAGAATTGACCGTTTTCTTAGTGAAAAATTAAACATCAGTCGTCGTGCTATTCGATTAATGCTCGCGCAAAAACGTATCTTAGTTGATGGTCAGCCTATTGAAGAAATAGGCCAGATTATTCATCGATTTTCTCATATCGTTGTCGATAACAAGATCATCCAAGCAGAACAACCCACTTATCTCATGTTACATAAGCCCATTGGTGTTGTTAGCGCAACCGTTGATGACAAACATCAAACGGTGATCGATTTATTGTCTGTAGCCAATAAAAAATCACTGCATATTGTTGGACGTTTAGATCTCAATACATCAGGTTTATTACTGTTAACTGATGACAGTCGCTGGTCTGAACGCTTAATGTCACCAGAACATAAAGTTGCGAAAAAATACTTAGTGACTTTGGAAAATCCACTCACATCGGAATATGTTGATGCTTTTGCACAGGGTATGTATTTCGAGTATGAAGATATAACAACGTTACCAGCTAAGTTAACGATTATCTCTACATTTCAATGTGAAGTTACGTTATTTGAAGGGAAATACCATCAAATAAAACGTATGTTTGGTCGCTTTCAAAACCCTGTTGTGGCATTACATCGCCAATCTATTGGGTCGTTAGTTTTGCCCAATGACATAGCTGTAGGCGAATATCGCGCCTTAACACAAGCTGAAGTGATTGAAATATTTACTGATCAAAGCTGATTTTATCCATGCTCGTTTTTGCATGAATTAAAAAGGCTAGAATAAAGCCCAATTAATCATCATAAAAATTATCGGTAAGTTTTCTTAATAGCTCTATTTCGTTTCTTTGTTCTATTTGTTTACGCACATCATAGTTACTTTTACTTGGTTTTTTTGCTTTCGCGGCTTTACTTTCATCAACTTGATTATCACATTCTTCGGTATCAAACACAGTACTATCCTTATTTATTTCCATTGATATAGTTATCATTTTGCGCGAACGATTACTCAGGCTTACTAGCTTTAGGTAAACAGCAAAAAAGAGGGGGAAATGTATCCTTTTATTGAAAAATAGATAGTGAATTATTTTTGTTAAGCTGAGCAATTATTTTGTTGATGAGCAAGGAGTCTGAAAGTTGAATAACCGCTCTCAATAATTGAGATTTATGTCATGAGTTATCGACTTATAATGTGATAGATTGTTATTCATTTTTCAGGGTTTTAGTGGCTATTTTTCAATAGCCTGTGCTCTATCAGAGCGGAAAGTACGCCAGTTTAAACCACCGAAAACTAAGGCGACTAACCATACAAAATAATCAATTGCACTTAAGTTATTTCGAGTAGTGCCAATTTGACGAGCTAAATTATTCCAATAAAAAAAACCTTTGTTGACTTGAAATTTATACTTTTCTCCCGTTTTACGAACACCGAGTAAGTAGTCGTGCTTAAAGCAAAAGTCGTGAATAAGTGTTGGGATCAGCAAAAAGCCTGTTGGTGAAAATAATAGCCAAAGTATCGCTGGATAAGAACTACCATCGAAAATAAACCCTTTAGGGATCATTATTTTTCTATTATTAGGTAAAGTGTAAAACCAGTCTTCATTCACTTGCCATTTTCGCCGACAGCTAAACAACACCCACATGCGCGCAATAAACGAATGATCGCTAGTGCTAATGGGTAATGGTTGTAAAATAGGCATTTTCATTGGGGTAACCTTTAACTGATTGTCATATTCACATGGTTATAAAATGAATATCTTACTTAGTTTTAAACGACTTTAATAAAAGTGTACATTGACGAAAATGAACTTGCTAAATCATTTTTTATTACAGTTTGATAAAAAATTTTATTCAAAGGCGGCTAGTTAATAAAATTAATAATCAAATTTACTCAGCTGAATCTAAAGGATCATTTATTGAGCGATAGTTATTGCGAAAATCTGAAG
>DAINNQ010000397.1:0-2915 GCA_036735825.1 Alteromonadaceae bacterium
ATTGACCGCTTGTGGCTCTAGCGATTCCAAAAATAAAATGGTTGAAGTTCTGCCACCTCCTGCTGTGACTCCAACACCCGAAATCGATTATACCAGCGCCACTGAAGCAGCATTAAAGCTTGATGTTGTAAAAACCAATATCAATACCCAAGCAGGGAAAGGTATTTCTTACTACATAGATCTTGAAGACGATAGTGAAACCTTAGTCGTAAGCTTATTCAGCGGAACAGCAAATAAAGCACTAGGAGATCCTGATCTTTACGTGAAGTTTGATCAAGAAGCAAGTGCAGGTGAAAATGGGGTGTTCGACTGTGTTTCATATAATGGCACAAACGATAATGAAACTTGTATTATCGATAAACCTCAAGCAGGTCGTTATCATATATTTATCGATGCTTATGAAGGTGGTGATACCGTTGACGCTGCGATTTTTGCCACAACATCGTTATTCAAAAGCAACATGCTATGTGAAAATTCGGTAAGAATTCGCGCGCAGTTAATGTCTAGTGCTGAATTAGAAGAAGCGTGTGCAGTCATTACTCAAACTAAAACAATATTTGATAGCGTGTTAAACAACACGATCACACCTGAATTTCAACAACCTGTTGAAAACGATCTAAACGACATCACCAATATTCATATTTTCGAAAGCTTATCAAACCATGCTTCGTGGGCAGAACACCTATTTGATACCAATAACACTAGCGGTATTTATTTTGAAACAGATCCAACAAGCTGGTGGCACAGTTCAGACATATTAACGTTTAATGCACTTGAGTGGACTGATGGCCGATCTGTTATTCGCTCGCTTGATCACGAATATATTCATGCATTAGATGGTCGTTACAACAAAGAAGGTGGTTATAAAAGTGAAATGAGCTGGTGGAGTGAAGGATTAGCAGAATATTTAGGCACTTTTTATCAATTACCTTTTACTCGTGTAACAACAGCTAATAGCAAAAGTGTTTATACTTTAGCGCAAATATTTGCAGGAGAAGCAAATGCTTATTCATGGGGGCAACTTGCTGTAGCATTTTTAATTGAGTCTCATCCTGAGCTGGTAAATCAAATGCTAATGCATATGCGAGCAGGTCAATGGACAGAATTTAACGCATTGCTCACTCAAATCGCCACACACAACCAAACTGAATTTACCTCTTGGTTGAACGTGAGCTTACCCGAACAATATGCCAATAGTGCTGAAACACTAACATTAGGTGAGTATAAAGAAATTAATGGTCGTGGCGGCTGGTTATTTTCCGTCGAGGTGCCACAAGGGCTTGACGCCATTACGTTAGCAACACAAGGTGGCTCAGGTAATGTCGATATGTGGGTGAAAAAAGATCAAGCTATACATCCTTCACTTCATAGCAATTTCACTTGTGAATCCATTACTGATAAATCAAACAGTGAAAAATGCCAAATAACCAATCCTGAAGCAGGCACTTATTATGTTGCTATTTCTTCTGATTTTATCGGAGCGGATATCATCGACTTATATTTAAGTGCCTGTGCAGGCAATGATTGCCAAGTGGCTGTACCGGGTGAACAAGAAAAAGTTGTGGCGTCTGAGCCTTATCTTCCCCACTGGCCAGCAAAAGGCACAATAGGGACTTGTAGCTTGGCTGAAACCTATTACGACTCTAACAAAACGGCTCTAGATTTTTCCATCACAAACCCGACGGATAAATTAGTAAAAGTTTATTGGTTAAGCCGAAGTAAGGCAGATAAATCTGGCAGCGCATATGCAACGCTAGGCAAAGATGAAAGCTATAGTGCAAATGATTGGGATATTGGTCATCGCATCATGTTAACTGACGGTGCTGAAAACTGTTTAGGTGTTGCACTTTTAAATGATGAAAATAATGCTTTTGTGATCACAGAATCTCTGGTGGAAAATGCTATTAATGAAGCGCCAAAGGTTGAAATACCTGAGCCAACAGCTGAAATGGGCAGCTGTGATTTAGCCGCGCCATATACCCGAGAATCAGGTAATGCCCCTGACTTACAGGTAGCAAACACACTTACCACACCAATCAATCTTTATTGGATCAATAATATTACAGGCGAGCCTTTATTAACCAACATTTATGCGACGCTGGCAGAAGGTGAAATATATACAGAAACGTTCTGGGCAATTGGAGATCGAATGATGGTGACCGACCAAGATAATACTTGTATTGGCGTTTTAGATCTTAACGCTACCAGCAATATTTTTGTTATCGATTAAAGAGACAACAACAAACATTTTTAGTTGTTTAATTCACAATAAAATAGCGATAAGGCAGCAGCTTAATCGCTATTTTTTTATTCTATTTTTACATGTATTTATCCGAGATAAAGTTGTTCTTTATCAAACTTTTACATCTGACACTTGTGATCTGTGCAAATTCATTGAATACTAATAAAAATTAAGCTGCGTATTCAATAGTTTGAATAACAGCCGTTGAGCTTTTATCTGTAAACTTTCGAAAGAAACAATTAACGTTAAGGACTTATCTATGTATAACACTATTATTTGTGCCATTGAAGCGAGTAAAGAAGGAGAAAAAGTACTGAAAAAGGCTTATGAATTTGCTCAACTGTGTGATGCAAAGTTATATGTAACTCACGTAATACCTTACACATTACTGCCTAAAGATTATCAAAAAGAGCTAAAAGAGAACGCCTTACCAAAGTTAGAGTCCATCACTGAGTCATTGAATATTCCTCATAAAAACGTATCGGTTAAATTTGGTAAACCTTACGAGCAAGTTTGCGCATTAGCAGAGAAGAAAAAAGCCGATTTAATTATTTTAGGCACGCACTCTAAAAAGGGATTACACGCACTTATCGGCTCAACAGCTAATGGCGTTGCTAATCATGCAAAATGTGATGTTTCGCTGATAAAAATATAAATAATATCAATCTGTTAA
>DAINNQ010000398.1:0-2905 GCA_036735825.1 Alteromonadaceae bacterium
GATCTTATATATTATTAAGTGATCGTTAACAGATCTTTTTACTCATTTGATCATTTCCCTTAAGCTTAAAAAAAGTTAAAATACGCCCCCTTTTATTTTTAAATGATTTTCAAGGCTAAATATTTATGTGGTATCAAGACTCATATGACGTGATTGTTGTGGGTGGTGGTCATGCCGGCACAGAAGCGGCGTTAGCTTCAGCACGTATGGGTTGTAACACACTTTTACTTACGCACAATATCGATACACTTGGACAAATGTCGTGTAATCCAGCTATTGGTGGTATTGGTAAAGGTCATTTAGTTAAAGAGATCGATGCGCTTGGCGGATTAATGGCAACGGCTATTGATCATGCTGCTATTCAATTTAGAACATTAAATGCCAGTAAAGGCCCTGCGGTTCGAGCAACCAGAGCGCAAGCAGATAGAGCTTTATATCGTTCATTTGTAAGAAGTTTTCTAGAAAATCAACCTAATTTAACTATTTTTCAGCAACCTTGTGATGATCTTATTTTAGAAAATGATCAAGTGGTTGGCGTTTCTACTCAAATGGGGCTGAAATTTAAAGCAAAATCTGTGGTATTGACTGTCGGAACTTTCCTTGCAGGCCAAATACATATTGGCTTAAATAATTATCAAGGCGGTAGAGCGGGTGATCCTGCAAGCGTAAATTTAGCCAAAAAATTACGTGATATGCCATTTAGAATAGATCGTTTAAAAACCGGTACACCTCCTCGACTTGATGCTAGAAGCCTTGATTTTTCAGTGATGGAAGAGCAACCTGGTGATGATCCTCGTCCGGTGTTTTCATTTATGGGATCTCTTGAAGATCATCCTAAACAAATTTCTTGTTATATCACCCATACCAATGAAAAAACCCATGATGTTATTCGTAACGGTTTAGATAGATCGCCTATGTACACAGGCGTTATTGAAGGTATTGGTCCTCGTTATTGTCCATCAATAGAAGATAAAATTACACGTTTTGCTGATAAAAACTCTCATCAGATCTTTGTTGAACCTGAAGGTTTAACCACACACGAAGTGTATCCAAATGGCATTTCTACAAGTTTGCCTTTTGATGTACAAATGAATTTAGTGCGATCAATTAAAGGTTTTGAGAATGCTCATATTACTCGACCTGGATATGCCATTGAGTATGACTTTTTTGATCCGCGTGATTTAAAACAAACGTTAGAAAGTAAATTCATTAGTAATTTATATTTTGCCGGACAAATTAACGGTACTACTGGCTATGAAGAAGCTGGCGCTCAAGGTTTAATTGCTGCAACGAATGCTGCTGCGAGAGTTCAAGGAAAAGAAGAATTGATCCTTGGACGCGATCAAGCCTACATGGGCGTATTAATTGATGATCTTGCAACTTTAGGCACAAAAGAACCATACAGAATGTTTACATCACGTGCAGAATATCGCTTATTATTACGTGAAGATAATGCTGATATTCGTTTAACTGAACAAGGTTATAAATTAGGTTTGGTTGATGAAAAACGCTGGAGACGATTTAATGAAAAAATGGAAAATGTTGAATTAGAACGTCAACGTTTAAAATCTATTTGGGTACAAAAAGATCATCCTGATGTTGAGCAAGTTAATCAACTACTTAAATCACCAATGAGTCGTGAAAATAGCTTAGAAGATTTAGTTCGTCGCCCTGAAGTACGTTATGAAGATTTAATGAAAATTTCATCTTTAGGCCCTGCTATTGAAGATAAACAAGCGGCTGAACAAATAGAAATACAAATTAAATATGCAGGTTATATTGAAAGACAACTAGATGATATTGCTAAGAAAAAGCGCCATGAAGATACGCTTATTCCAGTAACTTTTGATTATACGCAAATATCGGGTTTATCAAATGAAGTGGTTGCAAAGCTTACGGATGCGAAACCTGAAACTATTGGTAAAGCATCACGTATATCAGGTATAACACCAGCAGCAATATCCTTGTTGCTGGTTTATCTAAAAAAACATGGTTTATTGCGTAAATCAGCTTAACATTGTCTTTTAGCTTAATTGGATAACAAAAATTACATGTCATTAACCGATGAACTTAGCAATTTAGTTAAACAAACCACGATAGAATTATCTGATCATCAAATAACACTTCTTGTTCAATACGTCGAGTTATTGCATAAATGGAATAAAGCATATAATTTAACTTCTGTTCGTGATCCCAGTGATATGTTGATCAAACATATTATGGACAGTGTGATGGTAGGTGCAGAGTTAACAGGTGAATCATTTATTGATGTAGGTACAGGCCCTGGATTACCAGGTATTCCATTGGCTATTATGTTTCCCGAAAAGCACTTTGTTTTACTAGACAGTTTAGGAAAACGTATTACTTTTTTAAGACAAGTTGTGTTTCAATTAAAACTTACTAATGTAATGCCTGTACTTTCTAGAGTAGAAGAATATCAGCCAAGCACATTGTTTGACGGGGTATTAAGTCGTGCATTTGCTTCATTAGAAGATATGATCACCTGGTGCTCGCATTTAATACCTAAAGATCATGGACGTTTTTTTGCTTTAAAGGGACAATACCCAGAAGAAGAATTAAACCAATTGCCTACAGGCATAGCATTAGTGAAAAGTTATCAAATACATGTGCCAGCGTTAATAGGTGAACGGCATTTGATAGAACTTAAGAAGATCTAACAAAAATAATATCGTTTGAGGTTCTAGTGGGAAAAATAATAGCAGTTGCCAATCAAAAAGGTGGTGTAGGT
The DNA here is from genome assembly GCA_036735825.1 of Alteromonadaceae bacterium. Classification (GTDB taxonomy): domain Bacteria; phylum Pseudomonadota; class Gammaproteobacteria; order Enterobacterales; family Alteromonadaceae; genus DAINNQ01. The sequence goes on from DAINNQ010000398.1 coordinate 2,750, forward strand.
AAAACAACTACGGCAGTTAATTTAGCCGCATCCTTGGCAGCAACAAAGCGCCAAATATTGTTAATTGATCTCGACCCTCAAGGTAATGCCACCATGGGCAGTGGTGTCGACAAATATGAAGTGCCTGCCACCTGTTATGAATTACTAATCGATGAA
>DAINNQ010000399.1:0-2901 GCA_036735825.1 Alteromonadaceae bacterium
AAAAGTGCTGTTTTAACTTTCGACGTTAACCAAATATCATTACTTTTTGTAGTAATAGATAAAGTATTGCCGATGCGAATTTGATCGTGAATTTGCTCAATACCATCAATCTCATTAAGCACTTTTATTGCTTGTTCTTTAAGATAACTGTTTGGAGCTTGACCAACGATCAGTGCTTTACCGTTAACACTAACGACTTGTAAATTTGTGTTATCAGACAATCCTGGCACTTTTGCAAGGTTAGCGTGCGCGGTAAATTCTATTTTATTATCATCAATTTGCTTACCTAAAGAACGATTGTCGTTGGCCATGGTAGCACCGCCGACAACACCAACTACCGCAGCAGCAACACAGCCTTGCAAAATAGTGACTGTGGTAGCAATTAATAAAACCTTGGTTAACTTCATAGTTATGCTTCGTCTTGTGGAAATAATGTCGTGTCTATGATGTCACATAAACAATGAATGACAACTAAATGTACTTCTTGAATTCTTGCGGTGCGAGCTGACGGTACTCTGATCTCTACGTCATTTTCTCCCAGTAAACCCGCAATGTCTCCGCCGTCTTTACCTGTTAAGGCGATAATTGGCATATCACGAGCCACTGCCGCTTCAATGGCTTTTATTACATTGCGAGAATTGCCGCTTGTGGAAATGGCAAGTAGTACATCGCCACCATTACCTAAGGCTCGTACTTGTTTGGAAAATACTTCATCGTAGTGATAGTCGTTAGCAATTGAAGTTAATGTTGAAGTATCTGTTGTCAGCGCTATGGCAGGTAAACTCGGACGTTCAGTTTCATAGCGATTTAACAATTCAGCTGAAAAATGTTGTGCGTCTCCTGCTGAACCGCCATTGCCGCAAGATAAAATTTTATGACCATTAAGTAAACACTGCACCATAATCATGCCTGCATGCTCAATAGGCCCTGCTAATGCTTCGCTGGCGGCAATTTTAGTTTGAATGCTTTCGGTAAAATTGCTTTTAATTCGTTCTAACATAGGTGAGATCTGCTCCGTTAAATTACAGTCAAAAGGCGTTCTTAAGCCAAGAAATGTCTGGGTGATTTGCATCGCCTTCAATTGCAATCACATCAAACCGACAAGTGGTATTATATTCGTTTAATCCTTGCTGGTGCAGAAAAAATTTTGCTGTTTTAGCCAGTTTCTGTTGTTTTTCTGCCGTAACAGCGGCTATAGCGCCACCAAAGAGGTTATTTTTACGGTATTTAACTTCAATAAAAACAATCATGTCATTGTCTTTCATGATCAGGTCAATTTCCCCGTGACGACTATGAAAGTTTTGAGTAAAGGGTTTTAAGCCTTGTTCTGACAAATGACGCTCAGCAAACTGCTCCCAAATATTCCCAGAAGAGCGAGCTGTTTGAGTCGTTTTAGCTTTGTTATTCCATAGCAACTTCTTCTACCTTGTCCTGTTGGTAAATGCCCCATAATAAACTACGCGTTAAGACGCCATCATGATTCAGTTTTAACACCCCCGTTTGACCAAAATGTCTGATATAAGGGGTTTGCTTAATAGCTTGAAATTTGTCAATTAATGATAAACTGTCGTAACCCATAGCAAATATGCGCTGTAAGCTATCATTTCTATCGGGCCAAATGGTTTCATTTAACGCTTTCAATGATTTATTTTGCTGTTTGCTAGTTAATAACCATGGCATTTCAGTAAATTTCAAGCCAGTTAAATCTCGGCTGTCACTGCTGTCGGCATTATCACTGTGACTACGAGAGCTAGCAAAAATTGGAATGGCTTGCGCAAATGGGCTGATATTAACGTCAATATAAGGTTTAAGCAGTCGCGTTTCACTGGGTGATCCCACTAAATAGATCATATCGAGATCTCGGCGGTTTCTTGGTTCAACTTTTAATTTTTGCCTGATACGTTTATCAATTTCATCGATGCGAGCTTGGCTTTGCTCAATACCTAAGCTTAATTTTACTTGGTCTTGAATGTTTTTTTCATTATCGAATAAGACGATTTCTGGTAACTCACCTGTTATTTTCTGCCATTGTTCCGCAAAGGTATGGGCTATGCGCTGACTGACATTATCGTGCTGACTAAAAACAATAGGATGAAGAAATTTTTGGCGGCTTAATGTGGTGGCCGCTTGAATGGCCTCATCTTTAGGATCCATCGAAAAAACGATATGTTGTGCTTTGAGTTGCTGTTGCTCAGGAAGATTTAACAATAAAGTCGGTTGTTCAATATCGGGCTGAGCAATATAAGCATCAACATTTGGTTTGAGTAAAGGGCCAATCACAAAGTCAATGGCTAACTCATTTAATTGGCTTGCTAATGTACTGATATCTAACTGATTAGAATCAATAAAAAATAAATTCTTATCGGGATTGTTGTTATAACTGGCTAAAATACCTTGCTGTGCTGATTCACCAGCAATTTTTTGTTTACCCGATAAAGGTAAAATAATTGCAATATTTTGTTGTGCTGATACCAACGCTATTTCGCTATTTTTAAGTGAAGGTAAAATAACATGCGCAGGGTGTTGTGGGTATTCGCGTTGCCATTGCGCTAAATAACGTTGAAAACTCGTTTGCTGGTAACCGAAACGATGAGCAAAGTTCAAAAGTTGTTGCCACCCTTGAATATGAGGTGGTGATAAAGCGACCAGCTGGTCAATTTGCCATTGCGATAAATCATTCAACTGTTGCCAAAGTTCGATAACATCTTGCGCTGTTGAATTTGGGTTAAGTGCAAAAGCACGTAACTTTGCATCCATGGCGATAAGCGGCAACCCTCGCGCCAATTGAACTTTTGCTAATACATGGTAATAACGTAAACGCTGATCTCGATTAATATTATCGTCAACACCGTTTGACTGTTTCACAATGCTTTTTAGTGTCTGCGCTGCTAAGTCATATTC
>DAINNQ010000400.1:0-2898 GCA_036735825.1 Alteromonadaceae bacterium
CCAAACTTTTTAAAAGATAATTGAGCAAAAGCAAATGGTGGTGCGGTTTCTGCAACCACCAATAATGCTTTGCTGTAGTTGATCCTGCTTTTAAGTTGCTTGCGCGCCAACACAACTTGATCACAGGAAAGTTCTTGGTCTCGTCTATAGCGAAAATATGCCAACCAAACCAAAGGGTGAAACCAAAACAGCGCGATCATTGCATACGCTATCAGGTTCCAATAAATGTCATTGCGATCAAAATGACAAATTTCGTGTTCCAAAATAAGTTGTTGCTGTTCATTGTTGTACAGCTGGTCAAAGTCTTCTGGAATAATAAGTTTTTGTTGTATAAAGCCAAAAAGCATTGGGCTATAAGCTTGTTTACTTTGATAAATGGCTAATGATTTAGGCAGGTTAACTGCACTAGCTAAGTGCTTATACGCCTTTTTAGATAAGGGTTTAAGTGTTAACTGTTGCTTAAAAAGCTGATGACTCACCAACCAGTAGCCCACTATTGCGATGGCCACTATGAGCCATAAGTAAAGCAGCCATGAAACACCCAATTGTTGTTTTATTTCATTGCTAGGTAATACCACATAGCGAACAATTTCCTCATTGAACAACCTTGTGTGATTAAGCCAAGGCAAAGAAAATTGATGCAGGGGTAAGTGGTAAATAATCACACTTAAAGGAACGAATACCCACAAGCAATAAACAAAACTTACGCCAAGTTTGCTCAATAAGAATCGATGCAAAGTCAGCATCAAAGTGATCGATACAGTTAATGGCAATAACGAATCAAATATGCCATTAGCAAGCGTAATTGCTAGCGCATCACTCATGATTTGTCTCTCCACCATCGAGTTCACTATCATCAAGTTCTCCATGCTCTTGTTCCCAAGAGCTAATGATCGCTTTTAACTCATTTATATCTTCTTTATTCAGGTTTTTGTTTTTAGCAAAGCCAGCAATTAACGGAGAAACTCGGCCGCTAAATAAGCGTTCGATTAAGTTTTCGCTTTGCGTTTGTTGATAGGTTTCTTTCGCCAACAGCGGCGTATATAAATAACTTCTTTGAACTTTTTCAAAACTTACTGCTTGCTTTTTTACTAAGCGATTAAGCAAGGTTTTTACTGTTTTGTCATGCCAAGATTTATGCGCATTTAAGCGCTCAATAATATCATTTGCACTTGCTGGGTATTGTTCCCATAGCACGTCCAACACTTCAAATTCTGCTTGACTGATATCTGACATTTTATTTCTCTTTTAGCCATAATTTTCGACTAGCATACCGTTTCAACTTAACGATTACAAATGTAGTCCTTGAAGGCAAGATTACACTTGTAATCGTTTTTGTCAATCATTAAAACTCAATTAAATTTGGCTTTATCTTAATCACTCAATACGCTGGTAAATGAATCGATAAAAAAGTTGATGATAATGCTCAGATTATTGCTGCCTTGAGGCTGCGTTTTCGCTATAATGTCGCTCGCTTAAAATTCATCAGTTTTTCATCCATTTAATAACAGGTAATTTGCATGTCGGTTCAACAACAGGAAGTCGATTTAAGACGCACCTTTGCTATCATTTCGCACCCTGACGCAGGTAAAACAACGATCACAGAAAAAGTTTTACTTTTTGGTCAAGCGCTTCAAAAAGCGGGCACAGTAAAAGGTAAAAAGTCAGGTCAGCATGCAAAATCTGATTGGATGGAAATGGAAAAAGATCGTGGTATTTCAATCACAACCTCAGTGATGCAATTTCCTTATGCCAATTGTTTAGTTAATTTACTCGACACCCCAGGCCATGAAGACTTCTCTGAAGATACTTATCGCACATTAACGGCGGTAGATTCTTGTTTAATGGTGATTGATGTAGCCAAAGGTGTTGAAGCACGAACAATTAAACTGATGGAAGTGACTCGTCTTCGTGACACGCCAATCATTACTTTCATGAACAAAATGGATCGTGATGTACGCGACCCAATGGAAGTAATGGACGAAGTTGAAGACATTTTAAAAATAAAATGTGCGCCTATCACTTGGCCTATTGGTATGGGTAAATCGTTTAAAGGGGTGTATAACATTCTGACAGACGAAACCTTTTTATATCAATCAGGACAAGGACATACCATTCAAGAAAAACGTGTCATCAAAGGGTTAGACAACCCTGAACTAGATACTGCTATTGGTAATTACGCGCAAGATCTTCGTGATGAATTAGAGCTAGTCATTGGCGCTTCACATGAATTTAATTTAGACGAGTTTTTAAAAGGTGAATTAACACCGGTGTTTTTTGGCACCGCATTAGGCAACTTTGGTGTTGATCATATGCTTGATGGTTTAACGCAATGGGCGCCAACACCTCAGCCAAGAGCCACAGACCAGCGCCAAGTTATTGCCACTGAAGAGAAATTCTCAGGCTTTGTTTTTAAAATTCAAGCCAATATGGATCCTAAACATCGTGACCGCATTGCTTTTATGCGTATCGTCTCGGGTAAATACGAAAAAGGCATGAAAATGCGCCAAGTGCGTATTGGTAAAGATGTTAAAATTGCCGATGCTGTTACGTTTATGGCGGGCGATCGCTCCAACGTTGAACAAGCATTTGCAGGTGACATCATAGGTTTACATAATCATGGCAGCATTCAAATTGGCGACACTTTTACAGCTGGTGAAGATTTTAAATTTAGTGGTATTCCAAACTTTGCACCTGAAATGTTCCGACGCATTCGCTTACGTGACCCATTAAAAGCCAAACAGTTACAAAAAGGCTTAATACAACTATCGGAAGAAGGTGCTGTACAGGTTTTCCGCCCATTTAATTCTAACGACATGATCGTTGGCGCCGTAGGTGTTCTTCAATTTGAAGTGGTCGTTCAACGCTTGAAAACAGAATACAACGTTGATGCTATTT
>DAINNQ010000401.1:0-2893 GCA_036735825.1 Alteromonadaceae bacterium
CTAGACAGTATGGCCGCACGTTCGGTAAATGCTGTTTTGTTACCGTTAGTTTCATTACCCGAAGTGGAAACTTGGGTTGAAACATGGGCGTTTAGCGAAACCATTCATTCACGTTCATACACGCATATTCTGAGAAATTTATTTACCGATCCAAGTGAAGTGTTTGACGATATTGTTGTCAATCCTGCCATTTTAAAACGGGCTTCAAGTATCGCTAAGTATTTTGATGATGTCATAATTACCACGCAATTATTACAGTCTCAAGGCGAAGGCGTCTATGACGTTGAAGGTCAATCCATTGAAGTTACCCAGCGTAAATTAAAAGAACGTTTATATTTAGCAGTATGTTCAGTGAATGCCTTAGAAGCGATACGTTTTTATGTCAGTTTTGCTTGTTCTTTTGCCTTTGCAGAACGTGAATTACTTGAAGGTAACGCAAAAATAATTAAGCTCATTGCTCGCGATGAAGCCTTACATTTAACTGGAACACAGCATATTTTAAATAATTGGATTTCGGGTAAAGATGATCCAGAGATGAAAGAAATTGCGGAACAATTGAAAGCTGAAGGGTTTCAAATTTTCATGGACGTGGTTGAGCAAGAAAAAGAATGGGCACAATATTTATTTAAAGATGGCTCGATGATCGGCTTAAACGCTGAAATTTTAAATCAATATATCGAATATATTAGCAACCAGCGTTTAGCTGCTATTGGTTTTGAATCGCCGTTTGATATCAAAAGTAATCCGCTTCCTTGGATGAATGCCTATTTAGTCAGTGATAACGTGCAAGTAGCTCCTCAAGAAACTGAAATATCAAGTTATTTGGTTGGTCAAGTTGATTCGTCAGTGTCTAGTGACGACTTTGATGGCTTCGATTTATAGCAATGACTCTTGCAGCTCCTGCATCTTTATTAAGCATCAACTCATGAGTCAATAACATGGTTGATGCTAACAGTTCAACTGACGAAAAACAGCACGTAGAAAAGCATATAATCTTCATTCAAGACCAAGAGTTAGCGTTTAATTCTCAAGATAAAACGCTATTAAATTGCTTGGAAAAAAATGATGTTGAAGTGCATTATCATTGCCGAGATGGTTTTTGCGGAGCATGTCGAGTCAAATTAGTTCAAGGCAAAATTACCTACCCAAATGGTGATCCTCTTGCCTTTGTTGGTGAGGGAGAAATACTTCCTTGTTGCTGTATCCCTGTTTCAGATATCCGCTTAGAAATAGAATAAGCCTAAGCTATGACAACTTGTCAGCTAACGCATGCTCAATACCTGCTTTTATCATGATCAGTTCTTGTTTAGCTGGTTCAAAAAGCGATTGATATTGTTCAACCTTTTCTTCATTTACTGCAACATCTAGAGTTTTACAATAATCAAATAACTCCATCGCACCTATTGAGCAAGCAACGCCCTTTAATGTATGAACTAAGTGTTTTACTTGCGCTTGATCGGCATTATCTATCGCGTTTTGAATATTTTCATCGTCCTGACAATGGTCTTGATAAAACATCACGAGTATTTCTGAAAACAATGCTTCATCGCCTAATACGTTATTAACCCCTAATGTAAAATCTATGCCAGGAAACTTTTCATTTGTGTTTTGCTCATTCATTGAATGTGTTCCTTCTTTTTCGCAATGTGGTTTTTGAGTTATTTCCTCGTCAATTCGAACCTCAGTTTGCATTTTTTGCTCGTTATTCGCTAGCTCATTCTTCGGTTGTTCTGGTTGAGCGGCTATATGCTTATCACTTACTGAGCTATCGATTGATGCGTCGATTGATTTGTCTTTAAACTCTTCAATCATTGATTGATTTCGGCCATTTTCTTTCGCTTTATATAACGCGTGATCAGCCAAACGTAGCATTTCATCTAATTGAATAGACGCTCCTTTTGCCGAAGTGATCCCGATACTCACCGTTAATGACAATTGATGTGGCTTGCCTTCGTATTCAATATCAATCACTCGTTGCGCCAAAGTCTCTCGGCAACGCTCACATGCCAGCAATGCATCTTTTGTTGAAGTATTTGGCATACACACGGCAAACTCTTCACCGCCAATACGTCCGACGATGTCATAACCTCTAAATGCATCTTTTAAAATCGTTGAGAATTCAATTAACGCTTTATCGCCAGCTTCATGGCCATAGTTATCATTAACCTGCTTAAAAAAATCGAGATCGAACATAGCAAACGAAACGGTTTGCGCTGTTCTTTTGGCTAAGCTGATCGCTTTGTTCGTTAACTCTTCAAAACTTCCTCGATTATTTAACTTCGTTAAGAAATCAGTTTTAGCTAAAGCTTCTAACTGCAATGTCTTTTCCATTAATCTTAAAGAGTTTCGCATTCTAGCTAATAGCACATTGGAAATATAAGGTTTAGTGACATAATCATCTGCGCCTAATTCTAACGCGGCAACAATCTTTTCTTCGTCACCTGACGCTGATAGCATGATCACTGGAATGTGTTTAAATGCTGTTTGCGTTTTAATTTTTTGCAATGTTTCAAGACCAGAAATACCCGGCATGTGCATATCAAGTAAAATCAAATTTACAGGCGTTTGTTCAAGCATAGTTAACGCTGATTCACCTGATTCAGCCGTAAATACTTGATAACCGCTATCGGCTAAATCAAACTCTAGCAACATGAGGCTATCTTTGGCGTCATCAACCGCTAAAATGCTATATTGATTTGTGTTTTCCACATTACCCCTTATTGGCTTCTAAACAGCTTGTTGATCTTTAAGAATTCACTTTTTCGACTCTATTCAATAGTCTATATTGGTTCAGTTTATTTTTATAGAGTCATTTCTATTTGTAATCAACTTTAACAATAAAAATTAAGTATCACTTTGGTATATCATTGAGTTTAATCGTTAGCTTTAACTC
>DAINNQ010000402.1:0-2885 GCA_036735825.1 Alteromonadaceae bacterium
CCGCTCAAAAGAGCGGGCTTTTTGCTTTCTGTTTTTCCGATTTTTACTATCTGGAGCTTTACTTATATCTAGCGAGTAATATTCAAGAGTGGCTTGAGTTGTAATAGCCCTTTTATAATTCCTTCTTCATTTAACCCACAAAATCCCAATCTGATAAATCTGTCGGTATTCTTTTTGCTATTCAGATGAAAGTTCTTTTCTGATAAAAGATAAATACCTTTTTCCCGTGCCTGTCTCGCAATATTTTCAGCGTTTTTACCAACATTTACCCATAAGGCCATGCCACCAGAGGGAATAGTGAACTCTATATTTAGTCCTTCTTTTATAAAGTCATTGAGATTATCGATAATACATTGTCGTCTTTGTTGGTATATACGGGTGGTTTTTCGTAGGTGTCGCTCAAAATCACCACTTTGCATCCATCTTGCTACGGCGTCCTGTAAAATCGTATTGGTTTTATGGTTGATAATGGTTCGGTAATTGATGATGTGGGAAGCGAGTGATTTATCTACAGCAATCGCACCTAAGCGACAACCAGGAAACATAATTTTAGAGAAGCTTGCTAAATAGATGATAAGCCCCGAAGGGTCGTCCGCTGCCATTGGAGCTAAAGGTTGGCTGTCGTAATGAAATTCATGATCATAATCGTCTTCTATTATTGGAATATGGTATTTCTGTGCCAAATGATAAATTTTCATTCGCTTGGATATTGGTAATGTAGAAGTCGTCGGATACTGGTGTAAAGGGGTTAAATATAGCAACTTTATATTTTTCGTTTTAATGAGTTTCTCTAAATGTTCGACATCAATCCCATCACTAGTTTGTCTTACTGGAATTAGGTTTGCACCAGAGTCTTTAAAAGCTTTCCAAGCAGGCTGATAACCCAATTCTTCAACTGCTACATTATCTCCTTCGCTTAGCAATATTTTCGATAAAATAAATAAGGCTTCTTGTGTGCCATTTACGATTATCATTTCCTTATTTGTTATTGATCTTACTCTACGTAAATAAGTTTTAACTTGCTCAATGAAAGGTGTAAAGCCACTGTTTTCACCATAGTTTAAGTCTGTTAGTGAAGGCCTATTTAATGCTTCATTCATATAAGATCGAAATTCATTAAACGGAAATATTGATATATCGGGAGTGCCACCTGCAAAATTAAATGGGTAGCTGCTAGCAGGCTGAGTCATTTGAGTGGTTATATCTTTTACAATTCGCCATTTATGGGGGGAAATAATTTGCTTAGTTTTGTACCGCTCTGTGCTTGAATTAATAATTGGCAGAGTAGTGGCAACTTTATAACCTTGTCTTAGTTGAGTTTCTACCCAACCTTGAGAAGCTAACTCATTATAAGCAGACATAACGGTATGACGATTAACATGTAATTGTTTCGCTAACTCTCTAGTTGAAGGTAGGTTTTCGCCTGGCACAACAGTGCCATTTTTAATGCTAGTTCTAATAGCATCGGCAATATTTAAATATAATTTAGCGCTGGTGTTGTTTATTTTTAGGTTGAGCTTTTTCATCATACTTTATCTTCTGGTGTATGTAATAATGTAAATCTGGTTGTTTAACTTATACCAGAAAGTGTCAAAATATGTTCTCACATTTAAAGGAGAGCATTATGTTAGATGAAAGAAATATAAATTTATCGACAGAACTTATTGAATTACGGCCATTGACCGTTGAATACGTGCAAGAGTTTTATCTAGCTGGAGCTTTTCCTGAACTTTGGCGTTGGTCGTTACCTAATAAATGCCAATCTATTGAAACGGCAAAGCAATGGTTAGAGTTTTCACAAGATAAAAAAATCCAGGGAGAGCATTATCCTTTTGCTATTTTCGACAAAAAATCTAATGCTCTTGTAGGAAGTACCCGGTTTTGTTCGATAAATTCAGAAAATAGAAGTATCGAAATTGGTTTTACTTTCATTACTCCTTCATTTCAGCGTAGCCATATCAACACGCATACCAAATATTGTCTTTTGAAATATGCCTTTGAAAAGCTAAATGTTATTCGAGTTGAGTTTAAAGCGCATGTTGACAATGTAAAGTCTCGAAATGCCATTGAAAGAATAGGAGCAAGCTTCGAAGGTATTTTACGTAATCAACGTATTCTCTTTGATGGTACTTATCGAAATACTGCTCTTTTTTCTATTATTTGTAGTGAATGGCGGCAAGTAAAAAAACAACTCGAAGATAAAATGATGAAAGACTATTAATCATCATTCATATAAATAATGTCATTCTAAGCAGAGAAATATTATGTATATTCCAAATAAATTTAGCCAAACGGATAATCAAAAATTAGAAGCACTGATCAATGATCACTCTTTGGCTACATTAGTCAGTTTTAATAACGATGGCTGCCAAGCAGAGCATTTACCATTAATGTTGGCTCATCAAAATGGCAAAATTTTTTTGCATGGTCATATCGCAAAAGCGAACCCTTTGTGGAAGAGTATTCAAGCAAACACTGACGTTTTAGTTATATTTCATGGTCCGAACAGTTATATATCCCCCAATTATTATCCGTCTAAGCAACAAAATGGACGAGCTGTTCCTACATGGAATTACGCTGTAGTTCATGTAAAAGGTGTTATTTCGTTTATTCATGACGCTGATTGGAAGCTCTCAATGCTAAATGATTTAACGGATAAACATGAATTACCTCAAAGCAATCCTTGGAAGGTAGCAGATGCACCCCGTGGATATATTGAGAGCATGTTACCTGCAATAGTTGGAATTGCAATCGAAGTAAATTTCATGATTGGCAAATGGAAAGTCAGCCAAAATCAATCGAAAGAGAATCAACAAGGTGTTTGCTTACATCTCGCTCAAGAAAACACTGACAATTCGGCTCAAGTAGCTCATTTGGTCAATGAG
>DAINNQ010000403.1:0-2885 GCA_036735825.1 Alteromonadaceae bacterium
ATATAAAAGCCAGATATAAAAAAACCGAGCATTTCGCTCGGTTTCATTTTTCAAGTCATTCTAAAAATTAACAACCTGATGTAGTGCTAGATATAGAAGGACGAACTTCTAAAGCTGCGGTAGAGTCATCATAAACCGCTACACAGTCAGCTGCTGTTGTAGCGTCTTTGTGTTGAAAAGTACCATCACTGCCTGATACTTGCTCTATGTCACTATCATAATCGATTAATGATGCGATAGAAGCTTCGTCTGGCCAGCCATAAATAAGTCCAATCGTTGCACCACCAATAGAAATTGATCCCGTTGCTTTTGTTTCCCCAGAAACTAACGCTTTAGCATGCGCCATATCAGCAGCTGAGTTTAACGATCCTCGAACCCCTTCAACAATCGATGCTTTAGCATCACCCGTTAAGTCAATAAATTTAGGTGCCGCAGTTGCTGCTAAAATACCTAAAATTACGATTACCACCACTAATTCAATTAGCGTGAAGCCTTTTGTAGTTTGTAATTTTTTCATGTTCAACCTCTGTTCTAATTGTTATTAATAGTTATTGCTACTGTGCTTGATGCAGGATCATAAGTAAAGTTATTACCTTGAGCTGTTGTTGTTGGGGTATCAAAATTACCATTTGTTTTCCCTAATGACTCTTTCAAATAATAAATACAGATGTTATTGCCATCAGAGCCTGCTCCTACTGATTGCACAACAAAGTAATCCGTATTGGAATTATTATTCAAATCAGCTGGTGTTGCAGAAATTGAAGGAGGTTGAGCCAAGATATTATTCCAAACTTCAATACAACGATCTGTGTTCATATTGCCATTATTGGCACCCGTGGTTGTTAACCCCATAGGATAACCTGGTCGAAAATCTGGATCATTATTCGTTGCTGGTGTTGTTAAATACAATGCTGAACCATCATAATTGACAAAATTAGTATTGCTATCTTGTGGACGCCCTTCAGCTTCCCATTGCGCTCGAACTAACGAAACACCTGTAGCAAAACCGCCAGCCATACCTTCAATATTTGCTTGTTTAGCTTGGTCTGTTAAATCCAAAAATTTAGGAATTGCTGTCACAGCTAAAAAACCTAAAATCACGACTACGATGACTAACTCAATAAGTGTAAAACCTGACTGTTTTTTCATAACAACCTCTTTCCTGCTTAATTAATTCAATTCTAACAACGTTTTGCGTGCTAAGTCACTTATTTAGTGAATAAGATAACAAACTTTCATTTAAACCTTTAAACCTTTAAACCTTTAAACAAATTTATTATCCACTGCTAAATTTTGAAACTTAATGATTCTTCTTAACTTTAGTTACCAATCCAGACATTAGGTGATAATCAAAATACTCGCCCGTAGTTAAACTGTATCGACAAGCACTTTTCAATTGATTCGCTTCATGATGAATATCAATGGCAATAACCTGCTGATTCATAAACGTTAACTCATTTGAAATGACAATATGCCATATTTTCTGGCAATTTTGCGCTTGCTCACCAAAATCGACCCAGCCTTTTTTATTCACTTTTATTTTTTCAATAACGCCATTATCTTTTAACAATACCGTTTCAGGCTGCCTATCCATAAACCATTGCGCGCGAATAGCCATGACTTTAGATGAAAAATTATTCGCTATGCGTTCAAACCCTGCTTGGGTGATTTGCTCATCTTGCTTAAAAAAGTAATAAATAAATGCGCACATAAATATCGCTATTAAAGAAAAAATCAGCATGTTTTCACCTAGTGATTTTTCTCTGCTATTGGCAACAGATTGTTCGCTCATTATTTTCCTTTAAACGCTGACATCATATCCCACATTGGTGTAAAGATACCAAGTGCTAAAATTAAAACCATCGATGCTACTATAGCAATAAGTATAGGCTCAATTTTTGCTGTCAGCGTGCCCAATTCATAATCTACTTCACGCTCGTAGTAATCCCCTACTTCTTCTAGAAGCTCATCAACACGACCTGTTTCTTCGCCTACCGCGATCATTTGTAGTACTAATGGAGTAAATAAGGTACTAGCAACGGCAGAACGAAGTAAGCTTTCACCACTTTCAATTGCGGTACGCATGGCGATAATTTTTTCACTCATAAAAGTATTATCAACAGCTTCAGACACTAGCGTTAGTCCTGAAGTCATAGGGACGCCAGCTTTTAGCACAATGGCAAAGCTGTGAGAAAACCTCGCTAAAATTGAACGCTCGATAATCGAGCCAACAATAGGCATGCGGGTTTTTAGTTTGTCCCAGCGGTGTAGCCCTTTTTTTGTTTTTAAATACGAACGCGTACCGAAAAATATGCCGATTAGCGCAACTAAAATATGCGGCCAATAATTTATGAAAAAGTTTGAGCTCGATATCAGTGCTTTCGTCGCCCAAGGTAAATCAGCTCCTAATTTAGAAAACATATTGGCAAACGTTGGGATAACAAAAATATTTAAGATCACGATGGCAATGGCTATCGCACCAATTACAAAGGAAGGATATCTAAGTGCAGTTTTAATGCGCTTTCTTGTCTCTTGTTCTCGTTCAAAATAGCTCGCTAATTTAGCAAAAGCTTCATCTAACTGCCCGGTATTCTCACCCACATGAATTAATGAAACAAACAGTGGAGAAAATAATTTCGGATGCCGATTTAATGCTGATGACAGTTCATACCCACCTTCAAGTTGAGTTGCAATTTCTGCAAGAGCAACTTTCAATTTAGGAGAACTACTTGATTCGGCCATGCCATTAATGGCTCTAAGAATAGGAACGCCAGAGCGAACCAAGGCATACATTTGCCGGCAAAACACGATTAAGTCATCAAGTGAAATCACTGAAAAGCCTAATAATTCACCAATATCAATGTTTTTCGAATCGGTATTTAACG
>DAINNQ010000404.1:0-2884 GCA_036735825.1 Alteromonadaceae bacterium
AAGTTCTGTAACTAACAAAGTCACTATAAAAATAGCCACTAAGGTAAAATAGGTGCTCTTCCCTTGTAATATCGCTTCGATATTATTGGCAATAACCTCTGCGACACCACTGGTTTCTAATGCTCTTGCTAAAGTTAGTGCGCCGAGGACTATCATCCATATTTCTAACGGAAAGCGGCGTTTAATTTCATTTATCGTTAAACAACCTGAAAAAATTAATACGGCAACATAAAAAATCATCGTCTTTAATAAAGACATATCAAAGAGTACAGAAGTTGCGATAGCCGCAATAAAACCAAACAAGGTCAAATTATCTCGCCAACCAGAGAGCATGTCATCGGGAGTGTGACCAGAGAGAATGTAGAAATTTTTCGATAAATTGGTTCTAGTGCTAAAGTCATTACCGACCGCTAAAACCAAAAAATCTCCTGGTTGAATCACTAACGAGCCAAGTTTGCCCGAAAGTGCCGCACCTTCACGTCTTATCGCAACCACCGCGGCATCAAAACGTGCTCTAAAGCCAGCTTTTTTTAACGTTTTTCCAACAATTGCTGAATCAGGTTTGATCAACACTTCTGTCAAATTGTCTTTTAATAAACCGTCTTGCTCTGCAAATAACGTTAAGCCATCAAACTGTTGCAAAACCAGCACTTTTGATACATCGCCTGAAAAAATTAGTTTATCTTCAGCCATCAATATTTCATCAGGCGCAACAGGCGATATAAGCCGACCATGCCTAATAACTTCGACCAAAAATAAAGTGTCCAAGTTTCTCAGACCATTTTCTTCCACGGTTAAACCGATTAATTTAGAGTCACTACTGACTTTTGCTTCGAGTAGATAATCTTGGTTCTCAAGTTTTATTTGTTCAATATCTGGTAGGTTATTTTGCCGAAAAACAATCACGATTAAACAAACGATCAAAGCAATAAAACCAATTGGCGTAAAATCAAAAAAACCTAGACTCTCACTACCTTGTTCAATCAACATGGTATTAACGATTAAATTGGTTGAAGTACCTACTAAAGTTAACGTGCCCCCCAAAATAGCCGCAAAAGAAAGTGGTAAAAGTAATTTTCCTGCGTTGATAATTCGGTTATTTTTAATAGTAGAAATGAGAGCAGCGACCACTGCGGTATTATTCATAAAAGCAGAAGCAATGGCGGTATAAATTAACGTTTTAATGGTTGATAACAGTGGAGAGCCGCTGATCATCACGGCCGATAATCGACGAAGCACACTGGTTCTTTCAAAAGAGAACGAGGCTAACACTAATAAAATTAAGGTCACTAGCCCAGGATTGACCGCATTACTCAAGACATCAGCAGTATCCACATAAGACGCAGCCAAGCAAGCTAACATCGCAACTGAAAAAACACGCTCAGGTCTGCGTTGAAATTTTAGTAACCCCATGAAAGTAGCAAGAAATATCGCTACTAAAAACCACTGCGATGCTACCATATCAATTTTCCTTTTAGCAGCATATTCTGGAAATCAAAAAAAGAAGAGTTACTCGTGTTATTCACAAATAACTCAACTATTTATTTGCAGCATTCACTTTAGACAGTTGGTGAAATGCTATCTTAGCTTTGAAATATCTCTCGTGCCCCAATGCGGGAAATGCTTACGAATGAGCGCATTATACTCAAGTTCAAATTCGCTAAACTCATGTTGCGTACCTGCAACAACATCATTGTTGATCATCCCAGCGCCCACGGTGATATTAGATAATCTGTCGATGATAATAAAAGCACCTGTCGCTTTACTTTGCTGATAAGAATCAAAATGAAGTGTTTCGGCAACTTCAAAATTCACTGAGCCGATTTCATTTAACGCTAACTGAGAAGCATCCGATTTTTCCATGGTATTAACATTGATTCTATGGTCAATCTTAGTCACATGCCCTGTCGTCGTTTTACTACCATGTTTTATATAATATTCACGACCAGACTCTAATTCATCATCATGCATCCAAACAACCGAAGCATTAAACTCTTTCGACGATGTAGGTAAAGCGCCTTTTTTAACGATCATCTCACCACGACTGATATCAATTTCATCTTCTAAGGTCAAAGTGATCGCTTGTCCTTTATCAGCGCGTTCTAAATCACCATCAAAAGTAACGATTGATTTAACAATACTTTCTTTTCCTGAAGGTAAAGCGACTATTTCATCACCCACACGGATGTGACCAGAGCCAACAGTGCCAGAGAAACCTCTAAAATTAAGGTTTGGTCGATTGACGTACTGCACCTGAAAACGAAACTCAGTTAAGCCTTCGTCACTTTCAAACGAAATAGTGTTTAACAACTTCATCAAAGTAGCACCTGGATACCAAGGCATATTGACGCTTTCTTCAACAACATTATCGCCATTTAATGCTGAAATAGGCACAAACCTAACATCACTAAATGCTAAAGAATCGGCAAAATCACGATATTCTTTTTTAATCTCTTGATAACGATCTTGGCTGTATTCGACCAAATCCATTTTGTTTACTGCAACTAATACGTGCTTAATACCCAATAGAGAACAGATAAATGAATGACGACGAGTTTGCACTTGCACACCATGACGAGCATCTATCAAAATAATCGCCAAATCACAGGTTGAAGCGCCCGTCGCCATATTTCGCGTGTATTGTTCATGACCTGGAGTGTCCGCAATGATAAATTTACGTTTATCAGTGGCAAAGTATCGATAAGCAACATCTATGGTAATACCTTGCTCACGTTCAGATTGTAAACCATCAACCAATAACGCTAAATCAACCGTCTCGCCTGTTGTCCCCGATTTTTTACTGTCTTTCTCAATGGCAGCTAATTGATCTTCAAAGATCATTTTCGAATCATGTAACAAACGACCAATCAGGGTACTCTTACCA
>DAINNQ010000405.1:0-2879 GCA_036735825.1 Alteromonadaceae bacterium
ATCCAAAACCACTTATTACAAATATTGTCTTTATTAGCGATGGAGCCTCCAGCAGATTTAAGTGCTGAAAGTATTCGTGCTGAAAAATTAAAAGCGGTTAGGGCATTAGTACCGATTGATCGCACTAACGTTAAAGATAAAACGGTTCGTGGTCAGTATACCGATGGCTTCTTAAATGGTAACCCAGTACCTGGTTATTTAAACGAAGAAGGTGCTAACCAAAATAGTACCACCGAAACTTTTGTGGCGATTAAAGCTGAAATAGATAACTGGCGTTGGGCTGGTGTGCCATTTTATTTGCGCACAGGTAAAAGAATGCCTGCAAAACACAGTGAGATTGTTGTTCATTTTAAAGAGCAGCCACACAACATTTTCAAAGATAGTTATGCCGATCTTCCATCAAATAAATTAACCATTCGTCTTCAACCTGACGAAGGGGTTGAATTACAAATGATGAATAAGATCCCTGGCATCGCGTCGCAAATGAATATTCAAGAAAATAAACTAGATTTGAGCTTTTCTGATACTTATGAAAATCAACGCGTTGTTGATGCTTATGAACGCTTAATGCTCGAAGTTGTTAACGGCAATCAATCGTTATTTGTTAGTCGTGATGAAGTAGAAGCGGCTTGGAAATGGGCTGATAGTATTATTGATGCATGGCAGGCAACAAACGAAGCACCAAAAGCGTATGCAGCAGGCTCATGGGGACCTGTTTCTTCTATTTCCCTGATCGCACGTGATGACAGGCAATGGGTGGAATAATATGTATCAATTAAACGAATTCATACAGCGCGAAAAACTTGATATTGCTTTAGCAAATAAAGTTGCTGAGATTTTAGCAAATGAGGTTGCTTTAAAAGGGCGAGCAAGTATTGCTGTTTCAGGCGGCTCAACCCCTAAAGGCTTTTTTAAGGCGTTATCACAAAAAGATCTCCCATGGAGTGACATTACCGTGACGTTAGCTGATGAACGTTGGGTTGGCATAGAAAGTGATGCCAGTAATACCCGCTTAGTGCATGAAAACTTACTACAAAACAAAGCGGTTAATGCTAAGTTTTTTCACCTTAAACAAGGTGCTGAACTAACAGAAGAAACACTTGATGATTTAAATCTCGCAGCTTCAACATCGTTGTTGCCGTTAGATGTGCTTATTTTAGGAATGGGGGAAGATGGACATACCGCTTCTTTATTTCCATGTAGTGATGAAATTGACCAAGCG
Source organism: Alteromonadaceae bacterium (assembly GCA_036735825.1). Lineage (GTDB taxonomy): Bacteria > Pseudomonadota > Gammaproteobacteria > Enterobacterales > Alteromonadaceae > DAINNQ01. The sequence continues at coordinate 1,223 of DAINNQ010000405.1, forward strand.
TTAAGCCTAACCGCTAATCCATTATTGAAAGTTGTGCCCAAATCAGCACCACATGATCGAATAACCTTTAGTTTTGCCCATTTAAAAACCAGTAAAAATGTGTTTTTACACATCAGTGGTGCTAGTAAGCAAACTGTTTTAAATCAAGCGATTAAAGAATCAAATATTAGAGAAATGCCAATAAGGGCCTTTTTGAATGACCCAGAAATAAATACCAATGTGTATTGGGCGGAGTAACTTATGACTATTGAAATGAATAAACAAGTATTAGCAATAACTGAACGAATTATTGAGCGCAGTAAACCAACTCGTGCAGCTTATCTTAAAAAAATTGATGGTGAAAAATCAGCGACAGTGCATCGTGCCAGTTTAGCATGTGGAAACTTAGCTCATGGGTTCGCCGCTTGTGGTAAAGAAGATAAAGCCATTTTACGTGGCATTAATCATTCTGACATTGCCATTGTTTCTGCTTATAACGATATGCTTTCAGCACATCAGCCTTATGAAACTTACCCAGAAGTGATCAAAGAAGCGATTCGTGAAACGGGTGGTGTTGCTCAATTTGCTGGTGGCGTACCTGCCATGTGTGATGGTGTTACCCAAGGTCAGCCAGGTATGGATTTAAGCTTAATGAGCCGTGACGTGATTGCTATGTCTAGCGCTGTAGCCTTATCTCATAACATGTTTGACGGTACTTTAATGTTAGGTATTTGTGACAAAATCGTCCCTGGTTTATTGATAGCCAGCATGACGTTTGGGCATTTACCTACCGTATTTGTGCCAGCAGGCCCTATGCCTTCAGGTATTCCAAACAAAGAAAAAGCCCGTGTTCGTCAGCAATTCGCTAAAGGTGAAATTGGTGAAGACAAATTACTTGAAGCAGAATCAGCTTCATATCACAGTGCAGGAACTTGTACTTTCTTTGGTACGGCTAACTCAAACCAACTTGTCGTTGAAGTGATGGGCTTGCATCTACCGGGCGCTTCTTTTATTCCGCCAAATACGCCTTTACGTGAAGAATTAACAAAAGCGGCGGCTCGTCAAGTGACACGTCTGACTCAGCAATCAGGTAATTACATGCCTGTTGGTAAAATGGTTGATGAAAGATCTATTGTTAACGCTATCGTGGCACTTCTGGCAACGGGTGGTTCTACTAACTTAACTATGCATATCATCGCTTTTGCAAAAGCGGCTGGCATAATCATTAACTTCCAAGACTTTAATGATTTATCTGATGCGGTGCCATTAATTACTCGTATTTATCCGAATGGCTCTGCTGATATTAACCATTTCCAACAAGCTGGCGGTATGGCGTTGTTGTTTAAAGAGTTGATCGCTGCAGGTTTAGTTCATGAAGATGTTGAAACTATCTGTGGTCGCGGATTATCACGTTATACCAAACAACCAGAATTAATAGATGGCAAATTACAATGGGTTGATAGCGTTGATGTTTCTGGTGATCCAGAAGTTATCGCTACACCTGCTAAACCATTTAAAGCCGATGGCGGTTTAAAAGTACTGAAAGGAAATTTAGGTACTTCTGTGATCAAAACGTCGTCGTTAAGAGACGGTAGCTTTGTGATTAAAGCGCCAGCCGTTGTTTTTGAAGATCAACATGAATTAGATATTGCTTTTAAAGCTGGTGAGTTAGAAAAAG
>DAINNQ010000406.1:0-2870 GCA_036735825.1 Alteromonadaceae bacterium
CATGAATACCTTACTACCAATGAATATTTTGAATTATTAGAGTGTCAAGACTACTTATGGCGTATGCGCTGTGCACTTCACTTTATTGCAGGACGAAGTGAGAACCGCTTATTGTTTGACTATCAATCAGATGTAGCAACACTCTTAGGTTTTGGTGATGAAGGTAAAGAAGCTATTGAACGGATGATGAAACGCTTCTTCCGTATCATTGGTCGTGTTGCCGAATTAAATAAAATGTTATTACAACATTTTGAATTTTCAATCATCAAAAACAAACACAATGTTGAAGAAATTATTCTTAATGATGATTTTGTTATTCTCGATGGCCAGATCAAAGCAACAAACAACCGTATTTTCATGCGCTCTACCAATATCATGGAAGTATTTTTATTAATTGCTCAACACGAAGAAATTGTTGATTTACATCCTGATACGCTAAGACTGATGCGAAATGCCAGACGTCGGCTGGTATCTGGCATGAATGATTACGCGCGCTGTCGAGAGATTTTTATTGAAATCATCCGTCACCCACGTGGATTAGGCTTACCCTTTACCTTAATGCATAACCATTCAATTATTGGCGCGTATTTACCTGAATGGCGCAATATTGTGGGTCAAATGCAATTTGATTTATTTCATGCTTATTCTGTAGATGAACATAGTTACCGATTAATCAAAAATTTGTATCGTTTTAAGCAACCTGAATTTAACGATGAATTTCCTCTGTGCAGCAAAATAGTGCAACGTATACGCAAACCAGAAGTGCTTTTTCTAGCGGGTATCTTCCACGACATAGCAAAAGGTAGAGGGGGTGATCATGCTGAACTTGGTGCTATTGACGCATTAGAGTTTAGTAAAGAGCATAAACTTAATAATCATGACGGTCGGATGATTTCATGGCTAGTTAAACATCATTTATTAATGTCAGTAACGGCACAACGCCGAGACATTTCAGATCCAGAAGTGATCAGAGCCTTTGCTGAAATTGTTCGAGATGAAGCGCATTTAGATTATTTGTATTGCTTAACCGTCGCCGATATGCGCGCAACTAACGAAAGTTTATGGAACAGTTGGAAAGAAAACTTATTAGTAGAGCTGTATAACAGCACAAAAAGAGCCTTTAGATTAGGGCTAGAAAAACCGGTAGATTTGCGTTCAAAAATTAGAGAAAACCAGCAACAAGCCATTAATTTATTAAGTCAATATAATGTCAATGAAGAAGAAATAAAAGCATTATGGCAAGAATTTAAAGCAGATTATTTCCTGCGTTACGCTCCTGAGCAAATAGTTTGGCACAGTCAGCATATTTTAGAGCACGATAGAGAAAAGCCTATGGTGTTAATTAGCCCAACACCTTATCGAGGTGGTACGGAAGTATTTGTTTTTACGAAAGACAAAGCGAATATTTTTGCGACAATTGTTTCGCTACTGGGTGCTAAATGCTTCTCTATTCTAGATGCAAAAATTATCACGAGTAAAACAGGATACACAGCAAATACATTCGTCATACTCGATCAACAAGGTAAAGCCATAAACGACAGCTATCGAGCACTCGAAATTGCCGAGTCTTTAAGCAATGCCTTAACCATTAAAGATCTCAAAATTCCTTTAAAGCCTATCGCTAAAAAACTTGAGCAATTTAAAGTGCCAACCAAAGTGAATTTTGTTGAAACCAAAACTCAACGTAGCACGCTTCTTGAAATAGTTGCTCTTGATCGCCCTGGCTTACTTGCTAGTTTCGCCCGAATATTTCAAGAGTGTGGATTACAAATTCATTCCGCGAAAATAACAACCTTTGGCGAAAAAGCTGAAGACGTTTTCATCGTTTCAAACAGCGAAGATAAAGCATTAACTGAATTAGAGAAACAAGAATTAAAAGCCAAATTTTGTGATGAAATACCATCAACACACCAAAATTAACGTTAAGACCATTAGGAAAAAACATGTCTGAATTACAACACATTATTGAACAAGCATTTGAAGACCGAATGAGTATTAAGCCGTCAACAGTAAGTACCGAAGTTAAAAATGCCGTACTCGATGCTTTAGCAGCTCTTAATAATGGCTCTGCAAGAGTTGCAGAAAAAATTGCTGGCGAATGGGTTGTTCACCAATGGTTAAAAAAAGCAGTGCTTTTATCTTTTCGAATTTGGGATAACGAAGTTATTGATGGTGCCGAAAGTACCTTTTTCGATAAAGTTCCGATGAAATATAGCGATTATACTCAAGAAATGTTTGAAGCTGATGGTGTTCGAGTTGTGCCTGGTGCATCCGTGCGTACTGGTAGCTTTATTGGCAAAAATGTGGTGGTGATGCCAAGTTTTGTCAATATTGGTGCCTTTGTGGATGAAGGCTGTATGGTTGACGGTTGGGCAACTGTCGGCTCATGTGCACAAATCGGTAAGAATGTGCATCTTTCTGGTGGTGTTGGTATTGGTGGCGTTTTAGAGCCTTTACAAGCTGGACCAACCATTATTGAAGACAACTGCTTTATAGGTGCTCGTTCTGAAATAGTGGAAGGAGTAGTGGTTGAAGAAGGTGCGGTGATTTCAATGGGGGTTTACATTGGTCAAAGCACACGCATTTTTGATCGTGAAACAGGCGAAATTCATTATGGTCGAGTTCCTGCTGGCTCTGTCGTAGTTCCTGGTAATTTACCGTCTAAATGTGGCACTTATAGCTTATACGCAGCAATCATCGTTAAAAAAGTAGATGCTAAAACGCGCGCAAAAGTTGGCATTAACGCATTATTACGTTCAGTATCTGACGAATAAAAACCTGCTCTATATTTCATTAAATAACGCTAATAACATTCCTACTTTATTAGCGTTATTTTTTTGACGCTTAAAATTTCCCCTCAAATTTTTCTC
>DAINNQ010000407.1:0-2834 GCA_036735825.1 Alteromonadaceae bacterium
ATCAGCACCTAAACTCACCATTTTTTGTGCGCGAGTATATAACCTATCTTCTGGTTGCTGTTGCTGTAATTGCGTTAATTGATCTTTTAATGAATGAATGGATTCTTGCTGTACTTTTATTCGGTGTTCTAATTGCTGGCTAACTTGTTGATGCTCAAGTTGCCATGACTGTAATAGCGTTTCTTTTTCTGATAAAGATTCATTTTGAATGGAATGAGCTGACTTTAACTCATTAATATAATACTCAAAGCTTTCAAGCTGTGTTTCTAAAACATCGAGTCGACTTTCAAATTTTATTTTCAATCTAAAATACGTTAAAAGTAGGCCTAGCAATACTGTAAAGGTTGCAACACCAATAATTATTTTTATTTCCATAAAATCGATAACAACTACAAGCCTTGAGTTTTAGTGCTTGATTTGTAGTAAAAACCAAGCACTAAATCATCTTAAAATTGTTTTAGTTCATCCCATTCGTCATCTGAAAGCAATTTATTTAAATCCACTAAAATGAGTAACTCACCATCTCGGTTTGACACCCCTTGAATGAATTTAGCACTTTCGTCATTTCCAACGTTTGGCGCAATATCAATTTCAGAGGCCCTTAAATAAACAACTTCAGCAACGCTATCAACTAAAATACCAATAACTTGCTTTTCTGCCTCAATAATTACTATACGAGTATTATCGGTCACTTCAGATGACTCTAATCCAAAACGACAGCGAGTATCTATAACAGTAACAACATTACCACGTAAATTAATGATCCCTAATACGTACAAAGGTGCACCTGGTACTGGCGCAATCTCTGTATAGCGTAAAACTTCCTGAACTTGCATTACATTAATGCCGTAGGTTTCACTATCTAATTTAAAAGTTACCCATTGAAGAACTTCATCATTAGTATCTGTATTTTCACTTGAACTACGTCTTAAATCAGACATACTGCCCGCCTCTTAAAGTCATCACTTTTGAATAGTTTATTTTATTAATATAGTACATCAACGAACGATTTAAAATTAATACTATCATTGGTTTATATTTGCGCCTTCATCAAGCATGTGAATCAAAGAATCAACATCTAATAATGCACACATCCGTTCTTTAACTAACCCAGCTAACCAAGGCCTTTTAGTTGAGCCTTCAATCCATTTTACGTCATCTTGCTCTAATGTAACGGTATCAACTAAGTTTTCCGCCATTAAGCCCCAGTGACTGTTATTCAACATGATTACATACTGGTATTTTAATGAATTAATCAATGCCTCGTTGCACTTTTCGGGCATCACCCATTTAGCCGTATCAACAACATTAATTTTTTCTTCTCGATGAAGCATTACCCCTTTAAACCAATCAGGTTTACCGACAAGACTATTGGTTTTATCAACATTATGGATACCGCCTAATTCAATTAGCGGTACAGCAATCAATAACCCGGCAACATCAAAAAACATAGCTTGAAAACTAGATTTACGATAATCCTTATCTGGATTAATGATGAATTCTGCTTTGCTCTTTTGTGTAATTAATTCTTGTTGTAATGTAGAAGGAGTTTCAATTTCAACGGTTTTTACTGGTACTTCTACCAGTGCTTTTTCTTCAACTTTCGAATTAACACGCACATCTTCAGATTTTACCGATGTAATAACATCAAGTTTTTCACTTTCTATTTCATGTGCAACACTTGCCTGCTGTAATAATTTATTAAGCTTCTCTTTTTCTAATGCCTTATCTTTAATAGAAGCTTTTTTTTCTATAGGTAATTCTTGTTGCTCTTCCGTCAAGAGTTCAGACAAATAAGTTTGCATTAGTTTTTGACTAGCAGGTAAAGATTTACTCATGACTCATTACCTTTACCTTCAAGTTTTACTAAATAGTCTAGCAGATTTTTATATGCATATACGCCACGCGTTGATGGGGCATAGTCTGAAGGTACTTGTTGACTATTACTGGCATTTCTAAAATTAGTATCTACCGGAATAACACCATGCCAGACAGTTTCACCATATAACTCTTGTAATTTTTTATATGCAAGTAATGAAGCTTTAGTGCGTTTATCAAACATAGTTGGCACTATGGTATAAGTAAATCTATGTTGCTGCTCACCTTGCATGATTTCCATCGTTTTCATCATTCTGTCTAAGCCTTTTAAAGCTAAGAACTCAGTTTGTACAGGAACAATTATACGATCAGAAGCGGCTAAAGAGTTCACCATCAACACGCCTAAAACAGGTGGGCAATCCATTAATACGTAGTCATACTCATCGCTCAGTTTTTGGATGGCTTTTTTAAGAACTAAGCCCATTCCGCCTTTGGTACCTAAAGAACGATCTAACGTCGCCAATCCCATAGTTGCAGGTAAAATATCAATATTTTTATATTGTGTAGGACACAAGCTTTGCATGATCTGTTCTTTATTAGCAACTTGAACAAATAAATCATAGACGCTCAGCTCAAGATCTTCTGACTCAATTCCGAAATAATAGCTTAATGACGCATGCGGATCAGTATCCACCAATAAAACTCTTTTTCCACGCTCAGCTAGCAAACCACCCAACGATATAGTCGTAGTTGTTTTTCCGACCCCACCTTTTTGATTTGCAACAGTCCAAACTATCAAGGTTCACCTATTTTGTCATAACGTTAACGGATGTCTCCATTAACTGAGTTTAATTTCTTTTAATATAGCACTAGGAATATCGTTCAGCGATAAATCCATTGTTGAAATACCAGCATTCGCTACGGCTTGAGGCATACCATATACTACACAAGACTCTTCATCCTGAGCCCAAATAGTTGACCCATTTGCTTTTAACATTCTTGAGCCTTCTCGCCCA
>DAINNQ010000408.1:0-2831 GCA_036735825.1 Alteromonadaceae bacterium
AATATGCACTTTTTCGTTAATTATTTCTAAAGAAATCATGTCTAATAAAATATGCCTAAAAAGTAAATCTCGGTATTATTCATCATGATGAGACTAAGTCAGCGGTTACGGTTGCAACTCCAACCCATTCATTTGCCAATCAAACTCCATTTGCCTAGCCGTTTTATTTGCTAAATCAATATCATAAAGTTTAGCTAATAAATGCAAACTCATATCGATACCGGCTGAAATCCCGCCGGAAGTAATGATCCTTCCTTGGTCAACCCAGCGAACATTATCAACAACAGTCAGATCAGCATACCCTTGTTTTAAGTCGTAAATATCTTCCCAATGAGTCGTTACCGTTAAATGGTTTAATACACCAGCTTCTGCTAATAAAAATGCTCCCGTGCATACTGACGCCAAAATAGTTACAGTGCTATTTTGTGCACTTATCCAACGGATCACAGGCGTGTTGAACATTTCTTTGGTATGAATGCCACCAACGACAATTAATACGTCTAAATCAGGGTGTTGCTCAATCGAATGATGCGGTAACACATGGTAACCACCGCGTGCAGCTACTGCCGAGGTTGTTTCTGCGATCAAACAAACATGATTTTTTTCAGACAAAAAGCGATTTGCCGTTGAAAACACTTCAAAGGGCCCTGAAAAATCGAGCACTTCTGTATCTTCATATATGTAAATACCAATATTCATTTTCGCTCCTTTGCATCCTTTTAGCTATTTAGCTCTTTAGCTTTTTAGCTTTTTAGCTTTGTAATCATATACCTATACACTTTTTAACATTGGATTTTTTGCAGTTACCCAAAACGTATCGATGATTGCCAAATCATAAACTATGGCTCAAATCGATAACGTTTATCCAGCTCACTCACACCTAATCCGCTTTTTTTATGTACTTTAATTTGCACAGCAATACGCTCTTTTAATGTGTCAACATGACTGATCACACCGATCATTTTGCCACTCGCATTAAGGTTATCTAACGCATCTAAAGCAACTTCTAGAGTGTCATTGTCTAAAGTGCCAAATCCCTCATCTAAAAACAATGAATCAATACTCGTTTTCGCACTCGCTAATTCAGACAATGCCAGTGCTAACGATAAACTCACTAAAAAGCTTTCTCCACCCGAAAGCGTTTTGGTGTCTCGTATACTGTCAGCTTGCCATGTATCAATGACCTGTAATGCCAAACCTTCATGTTGATTGCATTGCAATTGATATCTTGCATGTAAACGTTCAAGTTGAACATTGGCCAAATAAACAAGATGTTGCAAAGTTAACCCTTGGGCAAATCGTCTAAATTTATCACCGGAGGCCGAACCGATCAGGCCATTAAGATAAGAAAAATCATCAACTACTTGTTGCTGACAGTGAATTTTTTCAATAAACGAGCGTTGTTTATCACGTTGCTTTATATCAACTTCAAGCGTTTGTTCAAGTTGCCCCATTTGCATTTGCATTTGTTTAAGTGATTGATTAGTTTGGTTTAGCTGTTCATTAATATAATCTTCACAGATCCCATCGTTATAAATTTGATCTTTGCTGATTTGATATTTACTGGTTTGCTCAGCAAGTGCTTGATCATCAAATAAAACAGCAAGGCCACTATCAACTAAACGCTGTAATTCTTTTTGCAAACGTTCACGTTGTTGCTGATGCTCTGTAATTAATAACTGCGCTCCTTGTTGTTGCTCTTTAATTTGTTGAGCTAAAAGTGTTAACTGCTGTTTTTGTTCACTTGACAATAACGCCGCTTTAAAGTCAGTTTCGCCATTAAATACGCTTGCTGATAATGCTTTATGCCAGTGCTGTTTCGCTTGTTCCAATTGCTCAGACAACTCTTCAATTTGCAGCTTATTAGTGGTTAGTTGTCCCGATAATTCTTGCTGCACTTGTTTAACGTTAGCTAACACTTTTTGCTTTTGTGAAATAGCTAATGCCAGTTTTTCTCTTGTCTGGCTGATGTCAGTGCGAATTTCATTTACCGCCTTGCCTTGGCATAATTGTTGTCGCTCAGAAGTTAAGCCTATTAATCCTTGCTGGTATTGTTGATATTGGTTATTGAGCTCAGTAAATTCATCATTTATTTGCTGAGCACCTTTTTCTTCAATGGCTTGTTGTTGTTCCAAATGAGCAATTTGCTCTTTTATTTTATTTTGCTGCTCTTGCGATTGTTTGTGATCAACACACGCTTGGCTGATATTTTCATACCATATTGAAAACGCTTGTTGCGTGGATAATGGTTCGAGTAAGGTTGTTTTCTCGCTGGCCGATTTTCCAACATCACTTTCTTCATCATCACTTTTTTCATCACTAAATGAATCCACTAAATCATATACCGTACCTTCAGCGTCAAGACATTGTAAAAATGGAAGCTCTGAAACAACAAAGTGAGCTGATAACGATTGAGCAAAGCCTGCCATTTGTGCTTGAAAGCCTGTTTTATGCTTTTCTAACCACTGACGAATATTTACACTTTGCTGCAAATTGTTCTCTTTTTTCGTGTTCAATATCGACAATTGCCTTTGTTGCTCTTGAATAGACTTTTCTAATTGTTGCGTCAGTTTATTGCTTTCATCTATTTTTTGTTTGTTCGCTTGAAATTGTTGATACGCCTGATTATGTTGTACAAAACGTTCTCGCGTAGCATTGGCTGCATGTTCAATAAGCGCTAAATCTTGTAATTGGCAATTTAATGTTAAAACCGCATTGTGTTGTTGCCATTGTTCCACCAATGCGTGTTGCTCTTTACTATTTTTTTCTAAAAGATGTTGTAAATGTTGTTGTTGCTCTACCAGTTTAACTTTTTGTGTATTAGCGGCATT
>DAINNQ010000409.1:0-2830 GCA_036735825.1 Alteromonadaceae bacterium
TGGTGCAACATCAACCTCAACTCCAGCAGGGCAAGCAGCAGCGTCTTTAAGAGGGCTTGGACCATCATCTACGTTAACCTTAATCAATGGGCGTCGTGTCGCAGCAAGCTCATTCGCATCAGGCACTCAAAACTTTGTTGATGTAAATAGTATTCCTCTAGCTGCGATCGAACGTATCGAAGTTTTAGCCACTGGTGCTTCTGCCATTTACGGTGCAGATGCCGTTGCAGGCGTTATCAATTATATTTTAAAAAATGATTATCAAGGTGCTGAGTTAAATGCCTCATATGGCAATAGTTTGGCGTCTTCAGATGAAGGAAAATATAACGTTAATTTTGTTTTTGGCACTGAATTGGCGGATGGCAATTTAACGGTATTTGCAGATTATTTTGATCGTAATGCCTTTAGTGCTCAAGACCGTGATTTCACGAAGAGCCCATCATTGGTAAATTCTTACTCTTATTTACCTAAAAATACCCCCAATATTTATTATTATTCTGCTCGATCTGGAAACGAGATAGGGAATCCTAATTGTAAAACGGATTTTGTTACTACTGAATATGGCGAAGAAATTTGCGCTTATTATCGCAATGAAGATGATCAACTCAATAGTGAATTAACTACTGGCTCTGTTGGTTTTATCTACGCTAAGCAACTCGATGATTTAACTTGGAATACTGATTTTTTCTACTCACATAGTAAGTCTACAGCGTTATCAAGCCCTGCAGCGATTAACCAGGTAGATGACAGTGAAGGCCCGTGGGTCAATGAAACAGCGTTAGATATTTTCTCTGATGATGTACGTAATGATTTACTTGACCAAATGTACATAGATCCATTTGATACCATTGCAGGTCGTGAATTGTGGGGCTTTGAGTTTGATGCTCGTTTTGCGACGCCGCGCACTGTTGAAGTAGAAACTAAAGCGTTGCGTTTGGTGACCGGTTTATCAGGAGCGCTCGGTCATTGGGAATGGGAATCAGCCGTTACTTTGTCAAAATCTGAATCTGAACAAAATGCTATCGCTGGCATATACAATCGTTATAAATATCATGCGGCATTAGGTGGTGAGCTTTGTTTAGATGGTTCAATCGCTTCATATGATTATGATAGTAACTCACTATCATGTCATGGTGGCGAACCAATGGCGATGTATAATCCGTTTTTATCAGGTGATGCTGATAATGACGCGATTTTAGCAATGACACAAGAAAGGCCAACGCGGAATGGTCAAAGTACGGTTTATGGTTGGGATGCACGTATTTCGGGAGAATTAGCTGAATTTAATGATCAAATGATAAGTGCAGCGTTTGGTGTTGAAGCACGTAAAGAAAAGATCACTGATTTACCTTCGCTCAATGCTCAAGCGCGTGCTGACAATGACTATTTGGTTGATGTCTTTGGTTTTGGTTCAAGTTTGTCAGAAGCGGATCGTTTTCAGTGGGGAGCATTTGCTGAATTTTATATCCCTTTAAATGAAATGATCGAATTGCAACTTGCAGGACGCTATGACGATTATGATGATTTTGGCTCGACTTTTAATCCAAAAGTTGCTTTGACAATAAGGCCAACACAAGAGTTAGTGCTTCGTGCTTCATGGTCAACGTCATTTCGTGCACCTTCGTTAACCCAAGCTGGAGTTAAATTAAGAACGACCACAGCTACATATGATTGTGGTGCAAATCAAATGGTCGCTGACTTATATTGTGAAGGCTTTGGTGATGAACGAAGTCCAAATGTCCTTGAGTTAGGTAATGCCGATTTGCGCGCCGAGGAGTCTGAATCTATTAGTGTTGGCTTCGCCTATAGCCCGACTGAAAACACCACTTTAACTGTAGACTATTGGCGTTTTGATCATGAAGATTTAGTTGATACCGATATGACCGCTGTGATGGTTAATGCAATGAGTGATGCGTCGCTTCGCCATTGTGGGTTAGTGCCTAATGGTGAAACAGGTATATCTTATGATGAAGACCTTTGTTTGGTGACCGATGCTAGCGGTTTAACCATTGAAGATAATGGCGCTAATTTAAATGAAATTTTAGATGCTTGGGTGGCATTTGACGATCCTCGTTATGCTGAATTGCCGTTGTATCGAGATCATATCATTCAATTACAAAATACGGGTAAGCAAACAGTCTCTGGTGTCGATTTAGCATTTGATCACAAAATTGCGTTTAATCAAGGAACGTTGAGTTTAGCTATTGATGCTACTCACTATGTTGAGTTTGAACGCAATAAGGCGGGATCATCAGAAATTGAACAACTTGTTGGTACTTGGCGTTATCCAGAAAACATAGCAAGTGCAAAACTTGCTTGGTCTAGCGATGCATTTTATTCAAGCTTAACAGTCGATTACACCAGTAATTATCAAGATGATATTGAAGGCCTAAAAGGGCGTCAAATTGATGAAATAGCTGCAATGGGTAAACTTGATGAAAATGGTGAGAGAGACGTTGATTCTTGGTTAACTGTGCGCGCAAATCTTGGTTATGATTTTGAAAATATCAATATTAACTTAACTATTAATAATCTATTTGATAAAGAGCCACCAATTGCTTATGGATCATCACGAGGTTTTGATTCTCTTAATCATAATGCGTTAGGTGCTAACTACCGATTATCGATGACTTACTTCTTTTAAATCAAGTCACTACAAGGTGGGAAGTTAGCTATTCTTACCTTGTAACTATAATTAGTAATAACTTTCCTAAAAACATATATCGAAGTTGAGTAGAAATGAATAAAGATCAAAGCGATAACCGCGATCTGGAAAATAAAGAGACTATACCAAAAGTGAAAAGCTCATTGGTCACTGAAAAATCAATGC
>DAINNQ010000410.1:0-2801 GCA_036735825.1 Alteromonadaceae bacterium
ATCGAAGCTGATGTTGATCATTACCTACATCTTGCTGGTACTGCTCAATTAATGGATGCTCTGTTGAACCGCACAAAGGACACGCTTGTTCTGCTTGCAAATTTTGACGATATTCCGTTAACGAGCGAATCGACTTTTGCTGTTCAACAATTAGCTGAACATCATCGCGTTGAGATTTAGTTGCCCGATATTGTTGCCGCAATGCACTGGTATGCTCGTCAATTTGTGTCAGTTGCTGAACTAATGATGCCATCGTATTTTGATGTGTGAGATTTTCTTGCTCAAGTATTTGGAATCGCTGGGCATTGTTAACTACCAGGCCAAATAATCCTTGCTGTTGCCCAAGTTGCGATATAGCGTCATGTAAACTGGCTTCGTCATTACATTGCGCATCAACCAATAGCGTATGTTGTGCAGTTAAAAGGTTTTCTATCGGCTTAGCAATCACAGAAAGTTCTTGTTGCGCTTGTGCGATGCTATTTCCTATAGATTGCTCATTTAATTGCAATGAACGGTTATCTGTTTCTAAATCAGCTAATTCATTGGCTTTTGATTTTAATTCAATATTTTGCTGTATCAGTTGCGCAATTTGATGCTGCCATAAAGGTAAGCGTTCAGTGAGTTGTTTACTATCGCCGTATTGTGCTTCAAAGCGGGTTAATTTTGTGCTGACAGTGTCTAGTTGAGCTTTTTGCTCATTCACCACGGCTTGATGCTGTAATAACTTTTCATGGTGATTTTGTTTTTTTTCAGTGCTCACCGCCAATTTTTCTTGAATAAACGTCAATTGTTCTTGTTGATGATTGATTTTGCTATCAAGAGGAATAATTTGTTCAACAATAACGTTTTCCGTTTGTTTTAAGGATAACTCTGCTTCGGCTTGTTCATTGTTTAGTTGCTGAAAGCTCTGCTCAGCAAGTTGAGTGTCCTGCTCACTGATTTGTAATTTTTTCTCAAGTTCACTTTTAGTAAACGACAGTTTATCGCTTTGCAGCTGATAATTTTGTAGCGTTTGATATTGCTCTTTAATTTGCTCTGCAGGTTCAAGCAAAGTCAGTTTTGCTAAATCATCTTGGTGTAATTTCGCCAGTTGCATCGCTTCTTTTTGCTGAGTCAACGCGTGTTCAAGTGATTGTTCAGCAGCGCGTTTTTGCTCCAATACATGTTTAGCTTTTTGTAAAACATCAAGTTGATTAGCTAATTCAGGCTCTTGCTCTTTAAAAGCATGTAACTGCTGAGTGATTTCGTCCAATTGTTCTGGCGTTTTTAATTCAATGCTTTGACTTTGTTGATGTAAACTTTTTAATTCATCAAAAGCGGATTTATGGTTTTCAAAAACACGTTGTGAAATAAGTGCGTAAATTTCAGTGCCCGTTAACTGTTCTAATAACTCCGCCCTGTCTTTATCAGCGGCGTTTAAAAAGGCAGCAAATTGACCTTGAGAGAGCATCATTGATTTGGTAAAACGTGAAAAATCTAAACCCGTAATATTTGCTACTTGTTGTTTTACTTCAGATATTTTCGTAGCGAGTATGTCATCATGCCCGTCACCATTAATATTTATCTTAGCTAATTCCGCTACTGCTTTTTGCAGGTTGCCTTCAACATCATTTTTAGCTTTACGCTGACTCCAAAATGCGCGATAAGCTTGGCCTTTCACTTCAAATTCAACTTCAGCCAAACAATGAGCGGTGTGACGCGTCATTAATTGATTATGCTTGTCAGATATCGTTAGTCGAGGGGTTTGATGATACAAAGCTAAGCAAATTGCATCGAGGATCGTGGTTTTACCTGCGCCCGTTGGCCCAGTGATCGCAAACAATGCGCTACTGTCAAACGGCGATTGGGTAAAATCAATTTTCCACGCACCTTTAAGCGAATTAATATTTTCAAAACGCAGCGATAATATTTTCATGAGTGTACCTCGCTGCTGTCTTGGTTGCTTTTTTGCTGCCTTTGTAAGCTATTTTCTTGGCTGCTTGCTTGGCTTAGTTCATTTTCCTGTTCTATTTCCTTTTCTAATTCATGGTTTACACGGTCATGTTTATCCGTTGTCACTTGCTCTATCGTTTGTAAAAACAATTGCTCAAGGCGAGTTTTCCGTGTTAATTCATCATCTGTTTGCCAAGCTTCTTCTGCCAAGCGCGCAGCAAATACATCCGTTAAACTCAGCTCATTCAAGGTTGTTTTATCATGCTCAGCTTGCATTAATTGTCGTTGTTTTTTCGCTCGCCTCACCAATAAAACCTCAATAGGTTTGTCTTTTACTATTTGTTCTATTCTTGCGGTTAAATCAGACAAATATTGACTACTGTCAATCTCTATATCTAGCCAAATTTTCTGACCGTCACTAAGATTTTCATTTGCTAAAAGCTCAGAGATTTCTACCTCGAGTTGAGCTAAATTACTTTTGAGCATCACCATAGGTTGAAATGTCGGAATGGTTAATTCACGGACACTTTCAAGTGAGGCATCACAAAAATGTGCAATGAATACTTTTTTATCTTGCTTAGCTTCATCAAAACTTAACGGTATGGGTGAGCCTGAATAACGAATATGCTCTGTTTTCGCGACTTTTTGGCTGCGATGAATATGACCTAAAGCAATATAATCGGCCTTTGGAAATTCACTAGCTGGAAACGCTTCAAGCGTGCCTATGTAAATATCTCGAACGGATTCTGTCACAGAAACACCTACCGTCGTTAAGTGTCCAGTGGCTATGATCGGCAACGCATTATTGGAAATTTTCTGAGCGTGCTTAAATATGGCTTGATAATGTTCACTAATGGCTTGTTGTAAAC
>DAINNQ010000411.1:0-2796 GCA_036735825.1 Alteromonadaceae bacterium
TATTTCGAGTACCAGTTTTTTGAAGTTCAATATCTTGACTGATTCTGATATTTCGAGTACCAGTTTTTTGAAGTTCAATATCTTGACTGATTCTGATATTTCGGGTGCCGGTTTTCTGAAGTTCAAAATCTTGACTGATTCTGATATTTCGGGTACCAGTTTTTTGAAGTTCAATATCTTGACTGATTCTGATATTTCGGGTGCCTGTTTTTTCTACATCCAAATTAACTGCATCAGTGCTTGGAACAGGTGATGCATTCATGGCGAGAGATAAAATAATTGAGCTTAGCATTTTGTATTATTCCTTTCTGATTGGTTAAATAAATCACAAAGGTTAAAGCGATATTTATGCCAACGTGCAAAGCATGGTAAATAAAGGCTTATAGACGAGTTTGTTTATTTGTCAGAAATTTGTCGGTTAATAAAATATTAACGACTTTTAAACGACGTAGACTTGTCAGTAATTTGATGAGAAACCAAATAACTTCTAAAGTCTTTTTGTGGAAGTGGCTTGCTGTATAAGTAGCCTTGCAGTTGCTCACATCGTAAACCAGATAAAAAGCTTAGCTGCTGATTCGTTTCGACCCCTTCAGCGACAACCTGTAAGCCTAGGTTATGCGCAATAGTCACTATGGTAGCCACCATGTTTCTGCCTTGCTCAGAGGTTTCAATATCATCAACAAACGCTTTATCAATTTTTAAGGTGTTCAGTGGGAATTTTTTCAAATACGCTAAAGAAGAATAGCCCGTGCCAAAATCATCTAGTGACAGATGAATGCCCATAGCTCTGATTTGTAGCATGGTTTCTATCGCTTTTTGTGGCGAATCCATAACAGTCCCTTCAGTGATTTCTAACTCTAAATATTTAGCAGGGAGTTGAGTCTCTTTGAGTATGCCTTCGATCATGCCAACAAGATTTGGTTGGGTAAATTGTACTGCTGAAAGGTTAACGGCAATACGGCCGTCGAATAAGCCTTCATTTATCCATTGTTTGGTGGCATAACATGCTTTTCTTAAAACCACTTCACCAATATCGATAATTTGTCCTGTTTCTTCTGAAACAGGTATGAAAACGATTGGACTGATTATGCCTTTTGAAGGAGTTTCAAAGCGAACTAACGCTTCCATGCCCGCAATTTTACCGGTAGTAATTTCAATTTTGGGCTGATAAAAAACTGAAAAATAATCCTCTTTTAAACCATGGCGAATTAACCCTTCAATTTGTAATCGTTTTACCGCTTGTTCATTCATCGAACCGTTGAAAAAGTCATATTGATTACCACCTGCATGCTTAGCATGATACATAGCGGTATCGGCATTTTTTAGCAAGTCATGAGGAGAAACCCCATCTTCTGGATAGAGCACAATACCAATACTTGAATATAAGACGAGTTCTTGGCGTTTGAGTTTTAACGGTTCAGCAATCGTTCTTAATATGTGTTTTGCTATGGAAGTAATGGTGTGAATGTCGTTAGTGTCTTCAACAATTAAACTAAACTCATCTCCACCTAAACGATAAATAGAATCATGTTTACGGCCGATAACACGTAAGCGTTCAGCGACCATACAAAGTAAAATGTCGCCAACTTCATGACCCATAGAATCATTAACTTTTTTAAAGTTATCTAAATCGAAAACTAATAAAGCATGTGGTACTTTTTTATTAACTAATTGCGTTTGATGCGCTTGGAAAAAAGAACGGTTTGGTAGGCCTGTTAACGTGTCAGTATTGGCTAATTTTCGTAATTCTTCTTCGGTTTCTTTGCGTTTGGTGATATCCGAAAATACGCCAACAAAGTGAGAAATACTGCCATTGTCGTCACGAATAATATCGATATTAAGATCGGTTAAATAAGTTTGATCATTATCGCGCTTACTTTCTATTTCGCCATGCCAGCTACCTTTAGTGATCAGGTGCTTTTTAACATCTGTGGTAAATGAATCAGGATATTGTGTAAAGCTAAGTGGCTGCCCAATCATTTGACGCTTAGTTTTACCGGTAATACGCTGATAAGATTTATTAACGTCGACGATAGTGAATTTTCTATCGTAAATGATCACCGCATCTGAAATGTTTTCGATACATTTGGCAAAAAGCTTTAAGCGCTCATCTGCTTTTTTAATCTGACTGATATCTTTGAGTGTACCTGTCATTCGCGTCGGTTGGTTTTTGTCGTCGCGTTCAACAATTTTTCCTCTATCAAGCACCCAAATCCATTTATTGTTTTTATCTTTTACTCGGTAAGTCGCTTCAAAATGCTCAGTTTGACCATCAAAGTGTTCCTGTAGGGCTTCAGTAATACGAGCAATATCGTTTTGATTGACATTGGTTTCGTTGTCACCTTCATTCCCTAAATTACGTTTTCCGTCTTGTGGGAAGTCCAATATACCCCAAATATTCGAGCGATAAATTTTGCCACGTTTGATATTCCAATCCCACATCTCATCACCGCTCCCCCAAAGTGATAATTTTAGACGCTCTTCACTCGCTTTTATTTGTAAATGATATAAGCGCTTATGGCGAAATTGTTGCAATAAATAAGCAAAAACCAGCAAGGTGATCAGGGCATAAATTAAAATGGCACTATTTGATAACCACCATGGCGGAAGAATTTGAATATTAATGGATTTAATTGGTGTTGTGAAACCATCATAAGCATCAAAAGCTTGTACTTCAAAAACATAATTACCAGCATTTAAATTGGTATAGGTTGCTCTTAAATTATTATTGTCGGTTTCAATCCAGTTTTCATCTAAGCCGGATAACTTATAACGATAACTTACTTGATTAGGGAA
>DAINNQ010000412.1:0-2776 GCA_036735825.1 Alteromonadaceae bacterium
GGTATATTGATGTGTTTGTAGTCGTCATGATGAGGAACCATTTTTTGATAGTAAGGAGCGTCTTCTGGGTGTGCTAACCATTTTTGCAGCCACGGACTTGGTTTATTGGCTATTTTGTCAATATCGACGAAAGGACGGCCGCTACTGTATAGCTCATTAACAATCTTGTCTGTTCTCTGCCAATCGCTATAAATACTGTTATCAATTGTTTTGTTATTAGTAACAAATAATGGCCATTCAAAATTTCCGGTCAATGCGATGTTATTTTCATACGGAAGCCCTGTTATTAGGTTTGCAGCTACATACGGAGCCATAGCCTTTAAACCTTTAGGCATATATTTAGCTGTAGCCCATTGTGTAAAACCGTTGTAACTGCCGCCATACATAACGACCTTACCGTCACTCCACACTTGTTCGGTGATCCAATTGATAAGCTGTGATGCATCTTCGCCTTCATGCTCCCAAGGTACTATGTCGTTATTACTTGAACGCTTACCTCGTGAATTAGCAACTATACCGATATAACCGTGTGCAGCGGCATGCATTGCTGTTTTGATATGAGCGGTTTCATCTGCGTAGATAGTGTACTGTAGAGCAGTCGTGTTACGCTTAACTTGACCTCGACTTCTAACAATCGTTGTAGAAATTTCAATTCCATTGTTTAATTTAACTAGCACATCCGGTTGAATAATAAATCGACGCTGTTGCTCCAATTCAAAAATATCATTTGCAATAGGAATAATGGCATCAAGAACATCATATAAATGAGTATTAACCGCAAGGTTTATCATGTTACTTTGAGTCAACATTGACTCACCCTGTAGCTGTTTATATATATTAATGACATAATCTTTGGCGTTCGAAACTGACCAACCGAGAGCTAGCGCCATTTGAACAAACCCTTCGTCACTTAACTTTTCGAACTCCTTGGTAATCAAATCGTAGGCTTCATCTTTAAAACTTGACCTTGGTAAATTTTGACTACTTAATGCTAGGTGAACTTGATGAAACAATTGATAATGAGAATATTCTAAGGTGTTTTTTTGCTGTTTAATGTTACTCGCAATGGCATTAAAATCTTCTCGTAATGACAACAGCGCTATTTTATTAAACATACTTTGTTGGTCGATTTCACCTTTGGTAAGGCTTTGCGCAAATAACTTTAGATCTTGTTTTAACTTTTCAGAAGCTAAAATTAACTCTACGCCTGCTAAAGTACTTAAATCAGTCTTTGAAATAATGTTGGGTATGGGATGTATTTGGCTGTCATCTGCATAGGTATTTGGCGCAAAATTTAGTAAGATAATGACCGAATATATCACTAGTGACGTTAAACTTAATTTTTTCATTCGTGTTTCCATAGTAAAGTTTTCATAAAGCGTGGTTTCACTCTATAAAGGTGTAAAGATAAAGTCCTGACAAAGAAGTGAAGAGTTGTGACTTTTTGTGACAGCCTTAATTATTAAGAGCTGCGCAACAAAACTGTGAGTTGATATGCGTTGGAAAGTTAATGATTTTGAGTTTGATGAACAACAACAAACCTTAATCAATGAACAAAATTCGGTTCGAATTGAACCAATGATGAGTGAGCTTTTAGCTTATTTTTGTCACCACCAAAATCATGTTGTCAGTAAAGAACAACTACTTGATGATGTTTGGCATGGTCGCTATGTCAGTGATAATACAGTTAGTAAACTGATCACTAAACTCAGAAAAGCATTACAAGATGATGCGCGAAATCCCAAATTTATTACAACGGTGCCTAAAAGAGGTTACCGATTTGTAGCCGCAGTAGAGCATATAGAAGATCAAATAGTTCCACTTTCGATAGAAGAGAATTATTCTCCTAAGCGATTTACTAACAAGCTAGTTCTAGTTTTAATATTACTCTTAGCTATTACTCCATATGTTTGGTTTTCGGCATCGGAGCATTCCCCGTCTAACGTTTTTATTTCAGCCAAAGCTATCACAACAGATAACGGCAGCGAGTATTTCCCAAGCTTTGCCCCTGATGGTATTCACTTAGCGTATATGAATAATGATGGTGAAAAATTTAAACTGTTTGTAAAAAACATTTTTTCCGGTGAGCAAATTGAAATCAATCATGGAGAAGAAAACGGGGTTGGCCCTGGCAGTTGGAATGATGCTGGAACTAAACTCGTCTATTTGGTTGGCTCACCCGAAACTTGCCAGTATTTTATTCGTGAATTTGATGGTTTAAAGATGTCTGAACCAAAATTAATACATACGTGTAAAACAGGCAGTTATGGCGCTATAAAGTTTACCCATGATGAAAATTCATTAGTGTTTGCTGAATCACAGGGCATGAACAAGCCCTACTCACTTTATTCCCTTGACCTTAGTTCTGGTAAAACTCATTGGCTTCCGCAACCAGAATTGCATTTAGGTGGAAACAATCAATTTGACGTACACCCTACTGAAAACAAACTACTTATATCATCGCCTAATGAACAACAATGGGAGGAGTTTTATCAACTAGATCTGGAGACACAGGAATTAAAGTTATTATTTAAATTAAATGCCTATATATGCTGTGGTATATGGGCTCATGATGGCAATAGCGTGGTCATTATGGGGGAACATCCAGCAAGAGAAATCGTGCAATATGCATCAGACGGTAGCAATAAAACAGTCATTTTTACGAGTTCACAACAGCTACACCGGCCAGAGCGGCATAGTAACAGTATTGATTATGCTTTTTCAGTCATTAAACATGACTTAAATGTTAGTGAGTACAATATCGCAGAAGATAAAA
>DAINNQ010000413.1:0-2752 GCA_036735825.1 Alteromonadaceae bacterium
GAGGTAATCGCATTAATCGAGGCAAATGTGGCAATTGACGCACATCTTTGGGGAGCACTAGGAGGGTTGATTTTTTCTGTTGGCTACTGGTTTTACCTATACGCATTTCATTCATTACCTCGTGAATGAAAAGCAAGTTAACAAGGCTCTCAATAACCTTGTTAACTTGACCTATAGTGCTATTTATAAATTGTTTTCAAATAATTTATAAATACGACGATATTCATCTAACCATGAACTCGGTTGTACGAAACCATGCGGCTCTACTGGATAGATAGCCGTTTCAAAATCTTGCTTTTCTAGTTCAATTAAACGCTGAACTAAGCGCACGGTATCTTCAAAAAACACATTATCATCAACCATAGGCGCATTGATCAACAACGGTTTTTCTAATCCTTCAACAAAATAAATTGGCGAACTTCTCTCATAAGCAATCGCGTCATCAACCGGTGTATTTAAAATATTTGAGGTATAACCATGATTATAATATGCCCAATCAGACACTAAACGAATGGCCGAGCCAGACTCAAACAAGTCAGGTTCAGTGAACATTGACATTAAGGTTAAAAAGCCACCGTATGAGCCACCATAAGTGCCAACTCTGCGGCGATCAACATTGGCATTTTCTATCAGCCATTCAACGCCATCACGCATATCTTGCACTTCTGGTTTACCCATATGTCGATAAATCGCGGTTCGCCAATCTCGGCCATAACCTTGCGATGCTCGATAGTCCATATCAATAACAACGTAGCCTTTTTGTACTAACAAGCTATGAAACATAAACTCGCGAAAATATCCTGACCAACCTAAATGGGAATTTTGCAAATAACCAGCACCGTGCGTGAACATTACCGCTTTGTTTTTCTCATTTTTTTGCGCATAACCTTCAGATAAATAAACGCGTGAGTATATTGGTGCTTCTTGCTTTGATGATGGAATTGCAACCACACTCGGCGCTGCCCATGGCATTTCTAAGAAGGCCTGTGAAACCGTATGTGTTAATTGAATCGCATCGGTATTTTTACCTAATTCTTTAACAAATAATTCTGGAGGCATAGTCACGGTTGAGTGTTCAATTAATAATTTTGACTCATCAGGGCTTAATGTATAGTCATTCATGCCCCCAAGATCAGTTAATGCGACTATGTCACCACCGTTAGCATCAATTTGATAAATTTCGTAAATGCCTGGATGTTTTTTATTTGCCTTAAAAATAAAACGAGATTGATCATCAGTCAGCGTTAAGTCTGACACTTCAAACGCCCCGCTAGTCAGCTTTTTCGCTTTGCCTTTTAATGACTTAGTATAAAGATGAGAATAACCAGATTCTTCTGATAAATAATACAGTTTGTCATTTATCCAACCGAATTCATTAAATGTCCAGTTGATCCAAGCGTCATCATGTAAACGATGTTGATTTTCTAAGGTGTTTTCTAACAAATTAACTGTGGTTAACCATCGGTCTTTGTTGTCCCACGCTTCAAGCATCACCGCCACTTTTTTACCGTCTTTATGCCATTTAATTGGTTGACTTGTTTGCATAACATGGATGTTTCGTGGTGACTTTTTGCTTTGGTATTCTTTGCCTAGTCGAGCGTGATTTTCTTGTTTTACGCTGGCAAGTACGTCTTCATCAAACCCAGGCAAACTATCGTAACTTAAAGGGAATTTTTGGCCTGATTTCAAATCGATAAGCAACAACTCTTGGCTATACTGGCGATTATCAGCAACGCGGTGACGCACACTCTCACTTTTGATCAGCCCTTCATCAGCAATATAATTAGGCATAATATCACTGTCATTGCGGCTTGATTTACTATCAGCAATACTGACAATCATTTTGTCGCCATTCGGTGAAAGTTCAGCATGAACAACACGTTTACCTGCGCCTAAATAAAACTCGCTTTTGGTTAGGGTATTATTTTGTGATTTTAACGCTTCATTTTTATCGTCTTGGAGAGTTTTATTACGCTTTTGTAATGCAAGGTAAGCGATTAATTGCTGCTGTTGCTCACCAAGATAGCTAAGTTCTTTAACATCAGCTTTAGGATCTTTTTCCATAATCAAGCTCGCAAGTTCAATGATGCGATTAGCTTTTAAATCGTGTTCAAAAAACTTATCTGCCACCCGATAGGCAACATTACCGTTATTAAGGAACTTAACCGAACTTTCAACTGCCGAAGTATAAGTAAGCTGAGTGACTTTTTGTGTTGATAATTCTTTAACAAACACATTGCCTTCAAAGACATAAGCTTCGTGAGTACCCGCATTATTTTCAACCGCGTATTTGTCATCAACAAGGTGCAAACTCGATAATTCTACTTTTGCGCCATTAGTTTTATCTTTAATTGTTGTAACAAACAAATCACGCAGTGGATTACCTAATTGTTTTTGCTTATAAAAAATGGTTTGGCTGTCATCACCCCAATACCAGCTTTCTGGTGAACGCCCCATCCAATCAGGATCAGCCATAATTTGCTCTAAAGTTATTTCAATATCACCATTAGCTAACACTTCTTTTTTCGGTGAAACTTTTTGCTGAACCACTCTTTTAGGCTCTTTGTTAACTTTTACTTTTTTATTTTCTTTCTTGTTAACAGGCTTGTTACTAACAACTGAAGGCTCATTCGCCTCATTACTGACATTATTTTCCAGTATACTCTCAGCCGTTTGTTCAACCGACGTTGCTGCACAACCTAACAACGAAAGGCTGATCGTTGCAGCAATAACATTAAGTTTCATCATAGTA
>DAINNQ010000414.1:0-2740 GCA_036735825.1 Alteromonadaceae bacterium
CTTTACTATCGGTTTTTCCACCGCAGTCAATACCGCTATAAGCGCAATAGATAAAATTCGTGATACGGCAGATGCTTTTGACCGTGTATTTTTGGTGGAATTAATGGGACGTCACAGTGGTCATATCACTTTTAATGTCGGTATTTCGTGTGCAGCAGAGCAAGTGCTGTCATTTGAAAACTTTCACGCTCAGGATGAAAAAGTCACGCTAAATAAAATTGCTGAACGGATAAAACACGCTCAACTTGATCAACATTCAAGTTTTTTGATCGTCATAGCAGAAAATTTATGGCCAAACGGTAGTCAAGCGTTAGCCAATGATTTAAAAGAACTGACTGGCATAGATTGTCCGTTATGCACGTTAGGTTATATTCAACGCGGTGGCTCACCCGTTGCGAAAGATAGAATATTAGCAACAAAAATGGGCGTAGCTGCTATTCAAGCGATAATTGAAGGTAAAACGAATTTGATGATCGGGGAACAAAATAATGGTATGTGTTTGGTGCCATTAAAAGAAGCAATAAAACATCAGAAAAAAGTGAGTCAATTATTGGTCGATGCTCAAGAAAACATTTTAGCGTTAACTTCACAAACTGACGCATAAAATCATGATATTGAGGTAAACTACATACAATTTGTAAATGGTCTTACTCGGTTTAAGTTGTTTATAAGCTTAAATTTACAATTATTTATTTGGTAAATTTACAATAAAACTGCTGCCCACATGGGGTGTTGATTTAACTTCTATTTCTCCAGCTAAAGAACCGTTTACGATACCATAAACAATGTTTAAACCTAGTCCTGTACCTCCACTTCCACGTTTTGTAGTAAAAAACGGGTTAAAAATATCTTTTAAAATATCCTCCTCCATACCAATGCCATTATCTTTTATTTCAATGATGATGCGATCATTTGCTTCTGCTAAAGCTATTACTATACATGAATTATTATTTTTTTCTTCGAATGCATGATTAATCGCATTAGTCACAAGGTTTGTAACAACTTGTGCTAATTTTGATGGTATTGTTTCAATAGTTCTTGATGCAGGTAATTTAATAAATTTGAGTTTGATTTGTTGCTTTTCAATCAGTAACCTCAAACTAGATAATAAAGTATCAAACCAAGTATTAATCTCAATAATCGACAAATCATCTAAACTTCGCTCCACGGCAACCAATTTAAAATCGGCGACTAAATCTGCCGCTCTATCTAAATTCATTGATAAAGCCTGTTGTGACTTGGTGATGCCATTCGTTAGCTTAAGCAAATCATTTTTTGTCAACGTATTATTATTCGTTTTATTATGTAAATTCCTCGCTAATTCACCAATATTAGAATTGCATAAAATAGCAACGCCTAATGGTGTGTTGATTTCATGAGCTACACCCGCAACTAAACTCCCCAGCGAAGCCATTTTTTCTTGTTCTACTAATTTTTCTTGGGTGTTTTTTAAGTGCTCTAAAGAAGCACTCAGTTCTCGGGTACGTTCAGCAACTATTGACTCAAGCTCTTCATTTAATTGAATTAATTCATTTTCTTTATTTTGCCTTTCAATTTCCGCGGCAATTCGACCTGAAAATAAAGTAAAAAGGTTCACGATCCAGTCAGAATCAGAAATTTTATGGCTATACAATGCCACAATAATACCGATGACCTTTCCACTTGACTCATAGATTGGTGTGCCAATATAAGCATCAATCCCCATATCGACTAGTAATTTATCTTGTGGATAAAGTTGACAAATACCCGTTGAATATACACAAACAGAATCATTACTAACATCAGCACAAGGGGTTTTAGCTAACTCATAAGAAAAATTATCACCAACGGTTTCTCCTGCCACTAAGCATATCGTTGTCGATACCGTTTTTTCTTCATTTAATTTTGCGATAAACAAATAATCGGCTTGAATAACACTGTTTAGCTGTAATAGTAAGTGACTATAAAAGTCATCTCCCCAAGAAGATTTTAAATTACTAATGATCTTAGATATTTGCTCATTGATCTGTGGCATAAACAATCCTTATCTTGATAAATTTTCTAAGATTAAAACCACTTGGGTTGAAAATGCTTGTAAAAGTTTAATGGTTGTCTCATTTAACTTATTCTCTGATTGGAGAATAAATACAGTTTCTGTGCCCTTTTTTGAGCAAAAATAGTGAATATAGTCATTTTCTTCGACAAAGCTTTCCTTTAGTTTAAAGGCTTTATCTGAAAGCGCTTGTTGTTTTACAGAAACAGACGTTTTTTCATCTGCGTTTAATACTCTACTGCCATTATCATCAACGATAATACGCCACTTTGAAAAATTAGAATGAGAACAGGTAAAAATATGTTCGTTAACAAAAATAAAACCGCTTTCGCTGGCAGATAAAACACTATTTAGTTGCATCATTATGGCTTGAGAAACACTCAAAACATCATCAAGCTGATTAAGATTTGTGATCGAATGAATTAATGCCTCTAAACCTTTTTGATATTTTTGTATGCGGACTAAATCGCGATAGCTTCTCAACGAGATATAAAGTGAATGGCTTAAAGCTTGGATAGTCGCCTTAACTTTTGGTAAATAGCCGTCAATATCAAAATCGCGAAATACATCATCAATTGGCGCAAAGCCTGGTTGACCTGTTCTAAGAACTATACGCGTGTAGTGGTTATTAAGATTTTCACGTAAATATTGAACTACGTTTAAACCTGCACGATCTGACTCCATAACTACATCAAGGAAAATTAAGGC
>DAINNQ010000415.1:0-2737 GCA_036735825.1 Alteromonadaceae bacterium
ATTTATCTCAATACGGTTTTTCTTTTTGGCCAAACAACATCAGCTTATCGTCCTGTTGAAGCGTCACAACAATTAAGAGTGGCTTCTGCTACTCCAAACCCAGAAAAGCAAAATACCCCACCAGTCGATATGCCCAAAAAAGAAACGGCTCCAATAGCACAAGTAACTAACCAATCATGGTACGTTCAACTTGGCGCTTACCTTAATCATGCCAATGGTAATCAAGCATTAAACAAGGTCAATAGCTCACTTACTAGTTTTCAAATGCAATTAATAAAAGACAATCGTTATTACCGCCTTGTCAGCCCAGCTTTTAGTACAAAACAACGTGCTGATGATTTTGCAGATATGTTAAACTCGCAATATTCTATTCAAGGGTATGTTAAACAAATCATGTTCGAGTAGTTTTTATTCAGATTTTGTTTTATCGATACTTTTATGTGACTTTGTATGACCGATATTTTTACTTCTGCAGATCATTCTCTTGATGCTCTGGGGTTAAGATGCCCAGAGCCTGTGATGATGGTTCGCCTTAATATTCGAAAAATAGCCAGTGGCGAAACTTTACTCGTGCTTGCTGACGACCCTTCTACTGCCCGAGACATTCCTAGTTTTTGCCGATTTATGGAACATGAACTTATTGCTCAGCAAACCGCTACCATGCCTTTTCAGTATTTAATTAAGAAAGGCTAAAAAACAAAAAAGCCAGTAACAACTGGCTTTTAAAATAACGACTATTGCTGATAATAATTTTAGCTTTGTAACATTGAAATATCTGCAATCGCTAAAAAGCTATTTCGTATTTCATTTAATAGTGTTAATCGATTAATTTTCACTTGTTCGTCATCAGCCATTACCATCACGCTATCAAAGAACTCATCAATGGGTTGTTTGATTTGCGATAATTCGGTTAATACCGCTTGATAATCACGAGCAGCCTGAAGTGGCGCAATTATCTTTTTAATGCTGCTAAACGTTTCTGCTAACGCTTTTTCCGCATGTTCACAAGTTATTGATTGGTTAAATTCATCGAATAATTGACCATCAAATTTCGCTAATATATTGCCAACTCGTTTATTTGCAGCCGCTAATGTTGTTGATTGCTCAAGCGTTTTAAAATGACTAACTGCTGAAACCCTTTTATCAAAATCTAAAGGAGAAGTTGGTGCGTTAACCAAAACGGCTTGTATTACATCTACAGAAACATTTTGTTCTTGATAGTGTGCTCTAAAACGACCCAGAACAAACTCAATCACTTGCTGTTTTGTTTCACTATTGGATAATTTATCACCGTAATTGTTTATGCTCGCAGCAATAAGGTCTGCGATATCTAAATCAAGTTGCTTTTCAATAATGATGCGGATCAAACCAATTGCAGCACGGCGTAAGGCAAATGGGTCCTTATCACCTTTAGGTGGTTGATTGATGCCAAAAATACCGACCAAGGTATCAACTTTATCTGCAATGGCAACAGCGCATCCAATATTCGCTTCAGGTAAACTATCACCAGCAAAACGCGGACGATATTGATCTTCTAATGCTTGCGCGACCTGCTCTGATTCACCATCATGCTGGGCATAGTATTTACCCATAGTGCCTTGTACTTGAGGAAACTCTAAAACCATTTCAGACATTAAGTCGGTTTTGCTCAACAAACCTGCGCGGTAAGCTAAAGTTGAGTCTTCATTTATTGTCTTGGCAATATGTTCGCTTAATAGCGCTATACGTTCTGATTTTTCTCGTAATGTGCCAAGTTGCTTTTGAAACAATACGCTTTCTAAACTGGTTAGTCTTGATTCAAGTGTTTGCTTTTTGTCTGTTTTAAAGAAAAATTCTGCATCAGCTAATCTCGGACGAATAACTTTTTCATTACCAAAGATAACCTTCTCAGGCATTTTGCTTTCGATATTCGCCACAAAAATAAATTTATTCAGCAATTTGCCATTTTTATCTTTAACTGGAAAATATTTTTGATGATCTTTCATTGAATAAATCAAAGGTTCTGCTGGCACTTGCAAAAACTCTTCATCAAAACTACCGATTAAAGTTACCGGCCATTCAACTAACGCCGTCACTTCATCAAGTAAGTCTTGATCGATAAGTGCATCACATGAAAGTTCTTGTTCTGCTTGTTTGATTTGTTCAATAATTAATTGTTGGCGTTTTTGATAATCTGCAATGACATAAGCATCATGTAAGGTTGATTCATAGTTATCTGCGTGATCTAAGCTCACTAAACCATGATGATGAAAACGATGACCTTGCAACAAGTTATTTGACTTAACTCCTAAAGCCTCGCCACTCACTATTTTATCACCGTACATTAACGTTAATGTATGAACAGGACGTATAAATTGAATACGCTCACTACCCCAGCGCATCGGCTTTGGGATCGGTAATTTATTCAAAGCATTGATTACCATTTCAGGAATTAATGCTTCAACTGACTGACCCGTTTGAATGGCTTTATGCAATAACCATTCACCTTTATCAGTTTTTAAGCGTTGCGCTTGTTCAATAGTGATACCGTTCGACTGAGCCCAACCTTGTGCTGCTTTGCTTGGGTTTCCTTCTGCATCAAATGCGACATTGACAGCCGGACCACGTTTTTCGATTTCTTTGTCTTGTTGCTTTTCTACCAATGCGTTTACTTTAACGGCAAATCGTCTCGGTGAAGCAAACCATGTTGCTGATTCAAAGGTTAAATCAGCGGCTGTAATTTGACTAATAATTTGAT
>DAINNQ010000416.1:0-2736 GCA_036735825.1 Alteromonadaceae bacterium
CGACCGATTCTGTGAACATAAGCCTCATTATCACCTGGTAAATCATAGTTAATAACCATAGAAATACGTGGGATATCTAAACCACGCGCAACCACATCTGTCGCCACTAATATTGAAGATTTGCCAGATTTAATTTGGTCAACCGTGCGCTCACGTTGCGCTTGGTTCATATCACCGTTTAAAGCAACCGCAGGATAGCCAGCACGTTCAAGTTTTTCAGCTACATCAACAGTATCGTTACGAGTTCTAACAAAGATGATCATGGCATCATAATCAACTGTTTCTGCAATGCGTTCTAAAGCAGTCACTTTATTTATGCCACTCACTTTCCAAGCAAATTGCTCAATGTTAGCTTTTGCTTGTTTAACGGCTTCAATTTTTACGTGAACAGGGTCTTTTAAAAAGCGATTCGCTACTTTACGAATTTGTGCTGGCATGGTTGCAGAAAACAACGCCATTTGTGTTTCTTTAGGTAAATGCTCTAAGATCCACTCAATATCTTCTAAAAAGCCCATATTAAGCATTTCATCAGCTTCATCAAGTACACAAAAACGTAAATCATCAAGCTTTAAACTTTTACGACGCAAATGGTCCATCAAACGACCAGGCGTACCAACAACAACTTGCGCACCACGCTCTAATTGTTGAAATTGTGGACCATAAGATTGACCACCGTATAAGGTTGCTACTTTTAAACCGTTCATTTGTTTAGCAAATGACTCAATAGCTTCAGCAACTTGAATGGCCAACTCACGTGTTGGCGCTAAAACCATCATTTGTGGTTTTTTAAGTGACGTGTCAATTTTGGTTAAAGCTGGCAAACTAAACGCAGCAGTTTTACCTGTACCCGTTTGCGCTTCACCAAGCACGTCATAACCTTCTAATAAAGAAGGAATTGTTTTTAATTGGATAGGTGTTGCAGAGTCAAAGCCAAGCGCTTTAACAGCAGATAATAAATTTTCAGGCAAACCAAGGGTATCAAAGCCTGTAGAGGCATTGTTAACATTTAACATATATTTTGTCTTCTCATGGGCAGGCTAAGTCGTAAACTAACAACTCCTGCGTTCAATAACGAGGAAACCACCGGGAAGACTTTAGGCACATTCGGTATGCTAGATTAGGATTCTAGCTGGGCAAGTCTATTGGGATAACCCCACTCAATTTAATATATTGGGCACATCCAACTCCCCAATATCGAGGCGCGCATTATACAGATGTTCAAAATAGAAGCAAGTAATTTACCCTTTTATGCTTCATTTAGTTGCTAAAATAGCTAAAAAAGTAGCAATGTAGAATAATTGCTACTTTTTTGTCGCTATTCATTTTATTAACGGTGACAGATGTAAAGTCTATTCACTATCAATATTCAAATCACCTTGAACGTTATTAACTCTTAAGCCACCAGAGCCTGCATCAATTATCTTCAAGCCGCCTGTATCTTCAACATCGATATTACCTGAGCCGTCATCAAGCGTTACAACACCAGAAATATTTCTAACGGTAAGATCGCCAGAACCATCATTAATCTGCACATTCCCGGTCACATTTTTAGCATAAATAGCGCCTGAACCATCTTCTATAGAAAGCTCCCCTTCAATATTACTGACAGAAATTTCACCTGAGCCATCATCAATGTCAACTGAACCATTAACAAACTGAATATCTATTCCACCCGAGTTATCTTTGATATTGATATTATTATTAATGTACTTAACTGAGATGCCGCCTGAACCGTCTTTAATATTTAGTTCACCATTCATTTGTGAGATTTCAATGTCACCAGAGCCATCATCAACCATTAATTTCAGATGCGCAGGCACACGAATAGTTAAGTCAATATGAGGTGAATTGCCATTCCAAAAACCTGATGTATGGCTATTTTTAGCGACTAAATAACCAAGTTTTCCTGATTGAGTCAAAGATAAATCATATGCATTAGGATTTTTTTTATCGGTATATATATCAGCGGTGATCTGGATATTGGTTAATCCCTCTTCACCATGCACTATCAAAGCGCCAGCTCCTGCTTCAATATCAAATGCGACTAAAGATTTTGCATCAAGAGTCAGTTCTTCACGCTGATGAAAATCGGCACGAGACGGTGAGCCCGCAATAACAACGCAACCACTCATTAATGTCGTTAGTGCAAGTGCAGAAATAATTTTAGATTTGAACATAAAAACTCCCTGATAATAATTATAGATTCACTGAATAGGTAGAGATGTATTCAAATAACAAGCCAAAGAATATTTTCACGTAATAACAACACCTTAAGGGATTTACAGAAGATTCTTAAAATAAGAAATAACTGACAACTCGTCAAATACGCAAACGTTTGGTGTATTTCACCAATTACAATTGTTGTAAGAAGGTAGCAATTAAATCAGGAAATAGCCCAAACATAAGCCCAGTAATAATAAAAATAGTCACTAAAGATTTATCAAAATATCTGTAATTGCTTGTTTGAGATGAAGGCTCATTCCCAAATTCTGAAGTGCTAAATGCTTTTGCTGATTTTTCTTGTTCAAGCGAATCATTAAATAAAGCAAATATTATTGGTAAATAATAGGCCAAAGCAATACCACTGCCGATAATCAATGCTGCCAGCAAAGACCATAATTCTTGATTTGCCGCAAAAGTCACCAGATAAAACTTACCAATAAACCCTGCTGTTAATGGAATACCGGCAAAACTGAGTATGGAAAAGATCACTAACACCGCGTACAAAGGTTGGCG
>DAINNQ010000417.1:0-2735 GCA_036735825.1 Alteromonadaceae bacterium
TTTCGATACTATACTTTCTCATCTTCTTAAAAATATTCATGGCAGAGACACCACTTTGATCGCTCTTGGCGGAGGGGTTATTGGTGATATCACTGGATTTGCTGCAGCCTGTTATCAACGAGGTATTGATTTTATTCAAATACCGACAACATTATTGTCGCAAGTTGATTCCTCGGTTGGCGGAAAAACTGCCGTTAATCATCCGCTTGGCAAGAATATGATCGGGGCGTTTTATCAGCCAAAAGCCGTCATTATTGACGTAGATAGCTTAACAACATTACCAGCGAGAGAGTTTGCTGCTGGCATGGCTGAAGTGATTAAGTACGGCATTTTAGGTGATAGCGAGTTTTTTGACTGGTTAGAAGAAAATAGCGACCGAATTATTGCAGGTGAACAAGCCACGTTAATTGCGATGATTGAACGTTGTTGTCAGTGTAAAGCAGAGATAGTATCTGCTGATGAAACTGAAGCTGGCATTCGCGCACTGCTTAATTTAGGTCATACCTTCGGACATGCAATTGAAGCTGAACAAGGCTACGGTAACTGGTTGCACGGCGAAGCTGTTGCTACTGGCATGGTACTTGCTGCTAAGCTTTCAGTAGCAATGAATTTGCTCGAAGCGTCAGAACTTCGTCGTATTGAAAATTTATTGACTAAGTT
Source organism: Alteromonadaceae bacterium (assembly GCA_036735825.1). GTDB lineage: Bacteria > Pseudomonadota > Gammaproteobacteria > Enterobacterales > Alteromonadaceae > DAINNQ01. The sequence continues at coordinate 661 of DAINNQ010000417.1, forward strand.
TGATTTACCCTTAGTTGCACCAGCAAATATGGGTTTTGAAGAATTTATCAAACATATGCGTAGAGATAAGAAAAACATCGGCGGCAAGCTGCGTTTGATCATTCCTACGGCCATAGGTCAATCTGTAATGCGTGATGACATTAGTGAGGACATGCTTCAGCAAATTCTGTAGAACAGAAAGGTGAAACATGTCTGCGCTAGCGCAAAGCCAAAATCAAAGCCAAGATCAAGATATACAATCTCAAAGTGTAACCTCTATCAGTGCGGTTGCACGTGTTGACTATATCTTACGTTTTTCTAAACACGCCGTACTGGTGGTTGACGAAGAAATGGCACTTTGCTCAAGTGTGGGTAGTCAATATTTAGCCAATTTGTCAGATAATCAAAACGCGGCATATATCTCAATGTCGGCGAAATTAAATAATTTACAAGTGCGTTGTCGAATCATAGAGCAACTGTTTGGCAACGTTCTTTTTGATCCAGAGCAGTCAGTTGCCATTAGTTTAATCAATTTGGTTAAGCAACATAAACAAGTAGTCAGTATCGTAATTGATAACGCGCATCATTTGTCGTTGCAACTTATTCACGAATTAACTCAGCTGGCTGAAATAGCGAAAAAATCCAATTTTCAAATCAATGTCTTAATGCTGGCTTTACCGCAAGCAGGGATGACTGTTCACCAGCATCAATCAATTTTTCATAAAAAACTATCGATTGTTTCTGCGCAAACGGGGCAGTTAATTTCACATAACGATAAGTTGTTTAAAGCTCAAATATCTTGGCTATCGATGACTCCATTTAAAAAGTGGATGGCCTTTTTTGCAGGCTTAGTTATTGTATCCGCGATTGTTGTTTCAGCGTTATATCAACGGGATGTGTTTAGTTTTACAAATGAAATACCGAAAATAGCAGCTGCTAGCAAAGTCATAGACAACCAAACTTTTGCTATGCAAGAACAGAATAGCTTAGCCGCTAAAAGTGCTAAAACCTTACAACCTGAATTAGCAACAGCAAGTGAAATCTTTTTATCTGTTATCTCAGAGAGCGAGCCGTTAGCAAAAGCACCACCTAAGCTTGTTGAAAATGCTAAACCGCAAGATATTATGCGCGCTATTCAGGGAAGTTTTAACTTAGCTGATACTCAAAACACAGTGAGTGAAAGTACTCAAAGTCAGCAACAAGAGCATTATCAATCTCAAAGCGCTATTGCTGGGGATTTGAATCAAAAGGCTATGTCTGACCATGCAAAAGCTATATCGGACGTTAAACTTAGTCAATCTTCAGAAACTCCGATAATTAAGGCAGAAAACAAAAGTGCAAGCACTGAAGAGTCATCCGAAATGTCAAAGCTTGCTTTGGAATATACTACCACTCCCTTTGATTCGACAGTTAAACCTTTAGCAGACAAGACTTCTGTGAGCTTAATTTCTCGTCAAGATACACAAATTGTTTTGAGCAGAAATAATAATGATGACACCGCGTATTTTCAGAATGCTTCTCAAGGTTTTGTGATTCAAATAGCGGCGTTTAGTCAAGAAAATGTCTTGGCGGAATTTCTAGCTGATTATAGTGAGATTACATTTCATCAATATCAACGTTTGGTTAATGAAAAAATGATGACGGTTTTAACGAGTCAGCATTTTCAAACAAGAGAACAGGCAGAACAGGCGCTGATATTATTACCGCAAAGGATCAAAGAGCGATCTCCTTGGATCAAAACAATCTCGGTGATTAAAGATGAAATCAATCAATTTCAACGCTCCCAATCACAGATAAATAACGTTACAATCCCCACATCGTAAATGAAGCGGTTTTTTGGCCGTATTTGGATGTTGGCTAAATGGTTACTAAGCATCGAGCATTTTTAAAATGGGCTGGTGGTAAATATGGTTTGAGTGAAGTCATAAATAAAATGCTTCCTCAAGGTGAAAGGCTAATTGAACCTTTTGTTGGAGCCGGTTCCGTTTTTTTAAATAGCGAACATCAAAGCTACATACTTAACGATATCAATAAAGATCTCATTAATTTATATCAAATTATTCAAATAAAACCGCAACAATTTATTGATGATGCGA
>DAINNQ010000418.1:0-2716 GCA_036735825.1 Alteromonadaceae bacterium
TTTACCTTGGGTATGGAATACGAGCAAGCAAAAATAGATGATGTTTACACCACAACAACTCATGATTTAACTACACTTGAACCTTATTCTGCGCGGGTAAAATTAACCGGCGATAATAGCTTTAATGTCGTAAAAACCAGAAATGATAAAAGCGCTTATATTCAAGATCAAGTGTTGATCAATCAACAGTGGGATATGACCGTAGGTATTCGCTATGACGATTATAATGACTTTGGCAGTACGATTAATCCTCGTTTAGCGTTTGTGTGGAAACCGAATAATTCATCAAGTTTGAAATTTCTTTACGGTAGCGCATTTAGAGCGCCAAATTTTTTAGAGCTTTATGACAAAAACAATTATGTAGATTTTGGTAATACCGACCTAAGTGCCGAAGAAGTTAAAACCTATGAAGTGGTTTGGGTAAATACTGCGACTAATTGGCATTGGGAAGTAACCTGGTTTACCAATCAATTTGACCAACGCATTGAATTAGGCAACCCAGTTGAAGATGCAGAAAATCCCTTTTATGCGCCTCAATTTATCAATAGAGATAATTTGAGTTCTTCAGGCTTTGAAAGTGAGCTGCGATTGAAAGTGGCAGATAATTTTTCCATTCAAACCAATTATACTTGGTTTACTAAAAGCTCTGATATTTCTACCTCTAGACAGGCAGGCACGATCTTGATGAATTACCAGTTTAATGACGTGAATGTAAACTTAAACCATTATTATCGAGGCAGTAGCAAGTTAGTTGAAAATCAAAAAAGCTATTGGCTGAGCGGTGTCAATATCACTTACGATTTTGCCAAATCATTACAATTCGCTTTTAACGTAACCAACTTGTTTGATAAACATTTTCATACTCCGTCAATTGTTTATCCGAATGGTGTTCCTAACAGGGGCAGAGTGTTTGGTTTAACCATGCAATATCACTACTGATACAAAAAAAGGCTGATGAATAATCATCAGCCAAAGTCTACAAAATTTACTAGGGCAGTTATTTAGGCGACTGCTTGAGCCTTTTTCAACATAACAAATAATTGATCTTTTAAGTTTAAACGCTGCTTTTTTTGTTCATCTAAATATTCATCAGAAGTGTTTTCGACACCTTGTTCAATGCGATGCACTTCATGATCAATTTCATGGTAAGTTTTAAATAAACGGGCAAAATGTGCATCTGTCATTTTGAGTTCATGTATCTCGTTTTCAAACTCTGGAAATTCTCTGTGTAAATCATGTTTTTCAATCGTCATAATCTCGTCCTATTTTGCGCAATTAATACATGTTGAGGTGTAAGGTAAAGCGTGTAAGCGTTCAACGGCAATTTCGTCGTTGCATGTTTCACAAAATCCGTAGTTTCCTGCGGAAATACGTGTTAACGCGTTGCAAACTAACGATAATTCGGTTTTAGCTTCTTGATGAATTTCATCTAAAACTTGATCGTTTTCACTCTCTGTTGTTTGTTCGGCAAAATCGGCTGAGCGGCCTTTTTTAAAATCAGCTTCAATTGCTGAAATACGTTTACTAAGCTCAGCTTTTTTGTCCTCTAATATCTCGGATAACTGCTCGATTTTCATTGCTATCTCCTTTTTTATTTATCATAACCAGCGATAAAAATAGGATCTTGATCTAGCACAAAGATATGAGTTAATTCATGAAATTCTGCAAAAAGGAAGGTCTTTAAAACAAAATAAGGAGCGAAATGCTCCTTATTTTAAGTTGCTAATTTTTAGTCTTTTAACGTGGTGAATTCATATTCTTTTGGTGGAATGGCTTTTAATAAATGCGTGACAAAATAATCCCAACGTTTACGCATCATAAAAGGTTCACGGGCAAAACCGTGCCCTCTGTTAGGTAAGAAAATCATATCGAAATCTTTATTGGCTTCAATGAGCGCTTCAACAACAACTAAGGTGCTGTTTGGGTGCACGTTGGTGTCAGTTGAACCATGAGCAATTAACAGTTTGCCTTTTAAATTTTTCGCCATCAATTGGTTCGCTTGGCTGTCATAATTACTGGTGCCTTTTTCATCTTTAACTTCGACACCATGATATTTTTCGCCCCATTCATCAGCGTAAATACGATTATCATGATTACCCGCTTGCGATACCGCAACACTATAAAAGTCAGGGAAGGTTAACAAGGCACGCGTAGATGCAAATCCACCGCCAGAATGTCCCCAAATGCCTACTCGAGTTGCATCTATCCACGCGTGTTTTTCAGCTAATTGTTTAATGGCAGCAACTTGATCAGGAATACCGCTGTCGCCCATATTGCCGTAATAAAATTCGTGAAAGCTTTTTGTACGTCCGGGAGTACCTAAAGCGTCAATTTCTACGACAATAAAACCCAATTCGGCAATGGCTTGGTTATCGCCACGAGCACTTTGAAAATGTCGTCCGCGAATACTGCCAACTTGTGGCCCTGGGTATAAATAATTCACCACAGGATACACTTTCTTTTCGTCAAAATTTGTCGGCTTATACATTAAACCATGAATGTCATGTTCACCATTTCTATCTTTAACAACAAATGGCGTGGGTGGTTGCCAACCTGTTGCTTGCAATTGGCTGATATCCATATTTTCTACCACAAAACCTTTGCCGTCTTTGGTGTTGCGGATATAGCTTGTTTCAGCTTGGTTGTATGTTGAAACACGATCGAGAAAATATTGCCCGTTTTCTGCTAAAGTAATGCGGTGATGCTGTTGTTCTGG
>DAINNQ010000419.1:0-2716 GCA_036735825.1 Alteromonadaceae bacterium
TAAATTATATCCTAGAAACAAAAAAAGAGTGCTAATGCACTCTTTTGATTCAACTAAAACTTACAAGCTATCAAATATAATATTAACTATCTGATGCTGCTTTATCTTGTTGTGTTTCATAGATAATAATAGGTTTTGATTCACCTTTTATCACCGTTTCGTCAACAACAACTTTCACCGCATTTTCCATTGACGGCAACTCGTACATAGTATCGAGTAAAACACCTTCAACGATAGAGCGTAAGCCTCGAGCACCGGTTTTACGCACCATCGCTTTATGTGCGATTGCATGAAGAGCATCTTTTCTAAATTCTAATTCTACATTTTCCATATCAAACAATGCAGTAAACTGTTTCGTTAATGCATTTTTTGGCTCTTGTAAAATTTGAATTAACGCATCTTCATCAAGCTCAGTTAATGTGGCTACCACAGGTAAACGGCCAATAAACTCAGGGATCAAACCATATTTCACTAAATCTTCTGGTTCTACTTCTTGGAAACGTTCAGTTAATGACTTTTCTTTGTCAGATGTTTTAACTTCAGCCCCAAAACCAATACCTGTACCTTTATTACAACGTTGCTCAACAACTTTATCTAAACCGGCAAATGCACCACCACAAATAAACAATATTTTTGAGGTGTCTACTTGCAAGAACTCTTGTTGTGGATGTTTACGACCACCTTGAGGTGGTACTGAAGCAATAGTGCCTTCTATAAGTTTCAATAATGCTTGTTGAACACCTTCACCAGAAACATCTCTTGTTATTGATGGGTTATCTGATTTACGAGAAATTTTATCAATCTCATCGATATAGACGATTCCACGCTGTGCTTTTTCTACGTCGTAATCACATTTTTGTAAAAGCTTTTGAATAATGTTTTCAACATCTTCACCCACATAACCTGCTTCAGTTAATGTGGTGGCATCAGCCATGGTAAAAGGCACATCCAGTAAACGCGCAAGCGTTTCTGCTAACAAGGTTTTACCGCTACCTGTTGGACCAATTAATAGAATATTACTTTTGCCTAACTCTACACCATTATGCGAATCACCATTACGTAAGCGCTTATAATGATTATAAACAGCAACAGCTAGTACTTTTTTAGCATGGTCTTGACCAATAACGTAGTCATCTAAACTCGTGCGAATTTCGATTGGCGAAGGAAGACTTTCTTTTTCTTGTTTAGGCGCAATTTCTTTTATTTCTTCTCTAATGATGTCGTTACATAATTCGACACATTCGTCACAAATAAATACAGAAGGTCCCGCAATTAACTTGCGCACTTCATGTTGGCTTTTTCCACAAAAAGAACAATACAATAACTTGCCGTTATCACCGTCACCTTTTTTAATATCGGTCATACGGTACCTCTAAACTTTAAAATATTTAACACTAATACAATTAAGTATTTCATAAATTACGTAGATCACAAACAAGTCGTTCTATTTGTTGTCTAAACGTTGTTCTAATATGGAGTCAACTAAGCCATATTCAACTGCACTTTCAGCACTTAAGAAGTTATCACGGTCAGTATCTTGTGACACTTTTTCTAACGGCTGACCAGTATGCTCTGCCATTAAGCGATTAAGTTTTTCTTTAATATAAAGAATTTCTTTAGCATGAATTTCAAAATCAGATGCTTGGCCTTGAAAACCACCTAAAGGTTGATGGATCATCACGCGTGCATTTGGTAGGCAATAACGTTTGCCCTTTTCACCACCTGAAAGTAAAAAAGCGCCCATGCTAGCAGCTTGACCAATACACACTGTACTGACATTAGGACGGATAAATTTCATGGTGTCATAAATTGCCATGCCCGCAGTCACTGAACCGCCAGGAGAATTAATATATAAATAAATATCTTTTTCTGGGCTTTCTGATTCTAAAAAGAGTAACTGAGCAACTATCAAGTTAGCCATGTGATCTTCTACCTGACCACATAAAAAGATCACTCGTTCTTTTAGAAGACGAGAATAAATATCATAAGAGCGTTCACCTTTAGCAGTTTGCTCAACTACCATAGGAACTAATGCGCTTTCTGTAATACTGGTTAAGTCGTGAGAATTATTTTGAGAAGTAAACAACGATTTTTCCTTAATGTAAAAAAATGGCTCATATGTTTCCATATAAGCCATTTAAGCTATTGCTTTAGCTATTGTCAATCAAAAAGCTTATTTACCTTGTGGGTTCATCACTTCTTGAAAGCTTGATTTTTTATCTTTTACCTTAGCAGCGGCAACTAATACATCAACAGCTTGCTCTTCTAAAGCAACATTTTGCATTTGCTGATGCATTTCTTTATTTGATTTGTAGTACTCAATCACTTCAGCTGGATCTTCGTATGCAGATGCTGCAGTTTCGATTAACTCAGTAACTTTAGCTTCATCAACTTTAAGTTTATTTTGCTTGATAACCTCACCAAGTAATAAACCAACTTTTACACGACGTTTAGCTTGTTCTTCAAACATGTCAGCTGGTAATTCAGGCATATTCTTTGGATCCATTTGACCCGCAAAACGTTGCATAGCTTGTTGACGTAACACATCAATTTCTTGAGCAACTAACGCGCTTGGTAAATCAACTTCATTTGCTTCTAATAAGCCTTCAATCACTTGCTCTTTAACTTTCGCTTTTACAGCTTGGTTTAATTCGCGCGTCATATTTTTACGTACTTCTTCACGAAGGGCTTCAACGCCACCTTCTTCAACGCCGAA
>DAINNQ010000420.1:0-2692 GCA_036735825.1 Alteromonadaceae bacterium
CTGTCAGTATTCGCTACCCGCAAGACTATCGAGATTCACCTGAACAGCTTTCACTACTACCGATTGTGACTCCTAAAGGACAACGTATCTCTTTAGGTGATGTTGCTAATGTTTTTATCGAAGATGGCCCTGCGGGGATAAAATCAGAAAATGCTCGACTAAATGGCTGGGCGTTTGTCGATATTGAAGGTGTAGATGTCGGCCGTTATGTTGTTGATGCTCAAGCGCTTGTTGCAAAGAAATTACAATTACCTGCTGGTTATTCGATCACTTGGGCAGGCCAATATGAATACATGGAAAGAGCAAAAAATAAATTGATGTATGTTGTGCCACTCACTTTGTTTATTATCATCATTTTGTTGTATTTAAACTTTCGCAATGTTGTTGAAGTTGCGATGATCATGGGAACATTACCTTTCGCTATGGTTGGCAGTGTTTGGTTGATGTATCTTGAAGGGTTTAATTTCTCTGTGGCTGTTGGGGTCGGCTTTATTGCGCTGGCTGGCGTAGCGGTTGAAATAGGGGTGATCATGCTCGTGTATTTAAATCAATCTTTTAATAAAATGTTGAATGAACATGCACTTAATGGCGAGAAAACCACAAGAGAAGATGTGCTAAATGCGGTGATAGCTGGCGCAGGTATGCGTGTTCGCCCTGTCATGATGACGGCTGCTGCCATTATCGTTGGTTTATTACCTATTTTGTATGGCACAGGAACAGGTTCAGAAGTCATGAGTAGAATTGCCGCGCCTATGGTTGGGGGAATGTTAAGCTCAGTATTATTAACGCTATTAGTGTTACCTGTGGTGTTTTATTTATGGCGAGCTTCATCGTTTAACAAGTAAAGGGAAAGGGTTAAAATATGAATGTTGTTAAGAGCAGTAGAAAGCTTCATAAATGGTTGATGCTTTTTATTGGCATTCAGTTTGTGATTTGGTCGGTAACTGGCGCTTACATGGTGTTTTTTGATATCGACTATATTCACGGTGATAGCTTAGTGATTAATCATCAAGAAAAAATTACCGCCGAAAAAGTGCAATATTCATTATCTGCACTTTATCAACAATATCCCAAAGCTGAGCAAATTGAACTTGGTAAGTTTATCGATAAAGACGTATATCGTTTTACTGTTTTAGAAAATATACCCGAGAAAAAAAACAAAACACTGTATCTGGTCGATGCCACATCAGGGCAATTACTATCACCGCTTGGCGAAAAATCTGCCATTAGTGCGGCCAAATATCATTATTCAGGCACAGGTGAGGTGAGAGAAATCGAGTTAATCACTGAGCATCCGCCTTTTGAATTGAGCGCTAGAGCATTACCAGCATGGCGAGCTAATTTTGATGATTTTGGCGCGCCATCCATTTATATCTCGGCAGAAAGTGGGAAGCTTGTCGGTAAAAGGCATGAATTTTGGCGACTGTTTGATTGGATGTTTCGCTTTCATGTGATGGATTATAACGACGGTGATGAAATAGATAATATGTTGCTGTTTATTGTCGTGTTATTTGCTCTTTTAGCCGCAATGAGTGGATTAATTCTCACCTATGTTCGCGTCATAAAACCCAATAAAAAACGTGTTCAACGCAATAAAACTGAGACCGTTGATCTCGCTATCAAAGGAGTGGATTAATGAGATTGATCCGAAAGATACATAAATGGACATCAGTTGTTGTTGGCATTCAATTTCTGTTGTGGTTACTTAGCGGACTTTATTTTAATGTGATGGACCATAGTAAATCTGCCGCGAGAACGTATCGAAATCATATGGTTCAAAATGCTGAAATAGAGAAGTCTCGTTTGATTGAACCTAAAGTGATACTTCAACAATTTCAACCGACAGTATCATTAGCGCTTATCCAGTTACTGGATACACCTTATTATTTATTAACGCATCAGCAAGGGCTCTATCAACATTTTAGCAATGAACACAGTTTAGTGAATGCCTACAATGGCAACAAAACAGTGATTGATGAAGTGATGGCGAGTCAATTAGCGCAGCAATCTTATAATGGTCCAGGTGAAATTAGCTCTACGTTATTAATCAAGGGTTCTTTAGAAGATTTTCCAAAAGAGAAAAATAATGCGTGGCAAATAAACTTTGCTGATGAGATCAATACCAGTGTTTATGTTGATGCTCATTCTGGCAGAATTATTGGTCATAGTGACGATAATAAGCGACTTGCTGATCTTTTTTTTATGGTGCATTTTATGGATTATGGCAAAGAGGGAAGTTTTAATAATTTTGCCATTATTGCTTTTGCTTTTATGACACTTTGGTTGTCGTTAACTGGGCTTATTTGGACGATAGATCTTGGAATGCGTGGCCAATATAAATTGAAAAGAGTGACGAAATCAAAATAAGTGTTTTAAATGTCTTATAAGAGAGAAGATTATTAGGTGCTTTTTGGGCATAAGTTGGTATTAGTTGGCTTATTTCGGCTTTGACTTTGTGTTCAGCTTTGTTGACATTTATCCGCGTTATTTGTCGAATTCAGCCGTTTAAAAAATAAACTTGAAAATAGCTGAATGAATTATATGGAAAAAAATAAATCAAACTTCTATGATGAATATATTATTTTATTGTATTAATGAACCGCTGTTATGGTTTTTCCTGAACTTCTAGGTTTTCATGGTTTAGCGGTTTTATTGCTAACGGTTGTTGCCCTTTATTTATTTAGTCGTGAAG
>DAINNQ010000421.1:0-1204 GCA_036735825.1 Alteromonadaceae bacterium
GGTAAATGGTCTGAACTATATTTACTGAGGAATATCTATTGAAATATAAGCAATTAAAAGCAAAAAAACGCTAACCTGAAGTTAGCGTTTTTTTATTGTCCGTATTGATATAATTCATTTTTTATATCGAACGTTTTAAATTAATCGTTTTGAAATTAATCAGTGATAAATGGTTTATTTATCGTTGTTATTAATGAAAGCGACTAGGTCTAGTACTTTATTTGAGTAACCAATTTCATTGTCATACCAAGAAACAACTTTTACAAAAGTGTCGGTTAACGCAATACCTGCACCCGCATCAAAAACAGAAGTACAGGTTTCACCGATAAAGTCATTTGAAACAACATTATCTTCTGTATAACCTAACACGCCCGCTAACTCACCTTGAGCTGCGGCTTTCATTGCATCACATATTTCTTGATAGCTTGCAGGCTTTTGTAAGTTCACTGTTAAATCAACCACTGAAACATTTGGTGTTGGTACTCTAAATGCCATACCTGTTAACTTGCCATTAAGTTCTGGAATAACTTTACCTACGGCTTTAGCTGCGCCTGTTGATGAAGGAATAATATTTTGTCCTGCACCACGACCGCCACGCCAATCTTTAACTGATGGGCCATCAACGGTTTTCTGTGTCGCTGTTGTTGCATGAACCGTTGTCATTAATCCATCTGCAATTCCCCAATTATCATTTAATACTTTAGCAATTGGTGCTAAACAGTTTGTGGTACATGAGGCGTTAGAGACAATATCTTGTCCAATGTATTTGTCTTGATTCACACCCATGACAAACATTGGCGTATCATCTTTAGAAGGGGCAGACATCACAACTTTTTTGGCGCCAGCTTCAATATGCTTACGCGCGCTTTCATCTGTTAAGAATAAACCTGTTGACTCCACAACTACATCAACGTCTATAGCGTCCCACTTTAAATCAGCAGGATTACGTTCTGCTGTTACGCGAACCGTTTTACCATTGACAACTAACTGACCATCAACAACTTCCACCGTGCCATTAAAACGGCCGTGAGTAGAGTCATATTTTAACATGTATGCCATATAGTCAACGTCTATAAGGTCATTTATACCGACTACTTCAATGTCATTTCTTTCTGTCGCAGCTCTAAATACAAAACGGCCGATGCGACCAAAACCGTTAATACCAACTTTTATAGTCATGATGAATCCTTAAAAACAATAATGT
>DAINNQ010000421.1:1220-2684 GCA_036735825.1 Alteromonadaceae bacterium
ACATCATTTTAAAAAAAACTCAAGAAAAAGTTCTGTTTTAAGGAAAAATAAATAGCTTTTAGTTGCTATAATTACATCTGTATATAAAAATATTACATAATAGTCATTAAGCAACTGCTGATTGATATTTTAATGGGATCCAACATATATACCGTGTTAAAATTAGCGCTAATGACATAAAGCGTCTGTCACTCTTTTATTTGCAGCCCTGTTATAAGATTTTTCTTATCAACAGCAGTGCAAAATGAGAGTTATCTTTTTATAAATAGACCGATAAACAAAAAGATTCAGGCTTTAGAATTTAACTTACTACCCTCTGGAAAACGCATGACACAAGAACAACACCTGTGTGATATTGGTTTTATTGGCCTTGGAGTAATGGGCAAAAACCTAGTATTAAACCTAGCAGACAATGGATTTACTATCGCCGCATTTGATTTAGATGTTGAAAAAGTTAATGGAGTGATGGCACAAGATAAATTAGAAAATCCAAGTGAGGGTGGCCGTGTAATTGGTTGCTCTTCTTATACTGAATTATTGTCAAAATTAAAAGCGCCTCATTTAATTGTGCTTTCAGTACCTGCTGGTGCACCTGTTGATCAAGTTTCAGAAAGCCTTATCGGCGCAGGTATTCAGCCTGATGATATTGTTATTGATACGGGTAATAGTTTGTGGGTTGATACCGTAGCCCGTGAAAATAAATATAAGAATAACTTTATCTTATTTTCATCAGCAGTTTCTGGCGGTGAAGAAGGCGCAAGATTCGGTCCTTCTTTAATGCCAAGTGGCTCCCCATATGCTTGGACTCGTATTAAACCTATCTGGGAAGCGATCGCAGCAAAAGTTGATAATAAAACAGGTAAGCCGATAGAGCGCTCAAAACCTGGTCAAATTGTGGTTGATGGCGATCCTTGTACTGCATATATAGGCCCAGCTGGTGCTGGCCATTATGTGAAAATGGTTCATAACGGTATTGAATATGCCGATATGCAAATTATTTGTGAAGCCTACCATGTTTTACGCGCTGGCTTATCTTTAACTACTGATGAAATTGCTGATATTTTTGAGCAATGGAATAAAGGTCCGTTAGATAGTTATTTAATGGAAATATCAGTTGAAGTTTTACGTCAAAAATTAGATGACAATACACCTCTTGTTGATGTGATTTTGGATAAAGCAGGTCAAAAAGGGACAGGCCTTTGGACTGCCGTGAGTAGTTTAGAAGTGGGGGCTCCAGCACCTACAATTTCACAAGCGGTTTATGCACGTTCTATTTCATCATTCAAAAGTTTACGTGAGCAAGCTGAGAATTTATTATCAGGCCCGACGCCAATCGAATATGCTGACGATGAAAAACAAGCATTAATTAATAATTTACATGATGCCATTTATTGCGCAAAAATTTGTGCGTATGCTCAAGGATTTCAACTGATGAAGTTGGCAGAAAAAGAGCATGGTTGGAAA
>DAINNQ010000422.1:0-2672 GCA_036735825.1 Alteromonadaceae bacterium
TTAAAACGCTTTTATCTCGAACAAAATTTAACCGCGAAAGATCAACAGACCCTAATGAATCGTTTGCTTATTTGCCATTATTTTTTCAATCGCTTGTGCTAGCTCCACCGCTAAATGCTGATGTTGTTGATTGAGTAAATGAAAACCAATTTTTTCTTCAATCAAATAACTATTGGTTAAATCGATAGTGTTGCTGTTATGTATTAAATCAAAAACGGTAATGATGTAATCGAGTTTTTGCTGATTAAACAAGGCTTGTAGTTGTTCAAAACTGCTGACTTCAACAATATTGAGTTTTGCATCGGCTAACAATTTTGCATAAAACTCATTGGCAGCAATGATACCTAAAGACGCTTGGCTAATTTTAAACACAGATAAATCGCAAGGTAACTTCTGTTGACAGACTAGGCGAGCTTCAATTTTACTCATCGGCGTTGGCACCGTAATAATATTAGGATAATCATCAATAAACTCTAAGGTTTTCACTACGTCAGCGTCGATTTCTCCGTTATTTAGTAAACGTAAAGCTCTTTTATCGTTAATCAAGACAAACTCTGGATAAATGCCAATAGAGCGATAAGCTTGCTCAATTAATGGTAAGTAATAACTCGTGATACTTTGATGGTCTACATAACTGATAATAAAGGGGGGTTGAGTTAAGTCTTTTGAATTTTTGGTATTGCTATCGCTAGGTAAATTGTTTGCGTATACACTCACTGATGTCATTAATATCATTAATGACAGAAAGCAAAGAGAGATAAATGTGAATTTGGCATATACCTTCATTTAACACATCCTATTGATACGAGTTAGTTTTAACTTGATAATTAATTAGTATAGCGCTTTGTTGAAGAACCAAACCAAGCAATAGAAAAGGCAAGAATAAATGGCAATACGCGCTCGATCACATCGCCTGGTGGCGGTGGAAATAAACTAAAAATAATTGTCGATACAAACCCTGTTGCAATAGCGAAAAATAAAGCATGATGATTAATTTGTCGGTTCATTAACTTGATAATTAATACTGGGCCAAAAGCTGCGCCAAGTGCGTTCCAAGCAAATAAAACCCGACTAAAAATATCTTCAGGGGCAAAAATGGCTAAGCACATGGCAATGATGCACATAGCAACAACCGTTAACCGTGAAAGCAATAAGTTTTGTCGAGATTTTTCAGAACTAATATCGTAAGAAATAGCACTCGCGGCAACTAATAATTGGCTATCTGCGGTAGACATTATTGCTGAGAGTGTCGCGGCAACAACAATGCCCGCTAAGATGGGTGACAATACTTGTTGAGATAACCCCACTAATGCTTGTTCATTGGGCACTGGCGTTGCAAGCAATACTTTTGCACACCAACCAACGAGTAACATGCTAACGAAAATAATTACCGACCAACCAATTCCGATATATTTGCCTTGTTGAACGGCTTTTTTATCTCTTAATGCCATTAAGCGATTGACCACATGTGGTTGTCCAGGATTACCTAAACCAATACCTAAGGTACCAACAATAAATGCTAGCGCGTACACACCCTGATGTTCACCAAACCAAGCCAGTTGAGTGGGATCATAAACTTGCTGCATTTGCTGCCATAATTCTAATGGTCCACCGATAGCATAAATTGCCGCAATTGGCAGCATGACGGCAGTAGCTACCATTAACATGCCTTGAAGCGTATCAGTAATACTAACCGCCCAAAAACCACCAAGGAGGGTATAAATAAGAATGATCAAGGTACCTAAGATAATACTGCTGGTTGATGGTATATCGAAAGTTTCGCTGAACATATTTCCTGCTGCTTGAAATTGAGCGGCAATATAAAATGCAAACGAAATAACAATACACAATGAGCACAACCATAACAGCGCTTTTTTATTATCATGGCCATGAGCAATAAAATCACTCAAGGTGACGGACTTATTTTCCTTGGCACCTTGTTCAATGCGAGGCGCTAGCCATAACCAATTAAAGCTATAACCAAGAATAACGGAAGGCACGATCCAAATAGCGGATAATCCGAGCATATAAGCGGCACCACTCATACCGAGTAATGACCAAGCAGAAGAAGCACTTGCTGCAGCGCTGATGGCCGCAACCCAAGGCCCTAAGCTTCGACCGCCGATAAAATATTCATCAGTATTCGTTGTTCGTTTATTACTCCAAATACCAATAGCAATTAATATAATTTTATAAACGACCAGCGTGAGCAAAACAGTAGTTTGATAATCCATGACAGCACTTGTTATTGTTTTTATGAGTGTTTGTTATGTTTTAGCACTTTTTGATTGATGGTGAAACACTTGTAATTGAGGATGCTTTTTACGATATGCGGCTAACCGTAACATTAAGTGCTCAGGTAATTGAGCTTCTGCTTCGCTAGATACTGGTAACATGGATGCTCTTAAGTAAAAGCGAGTTAAAGCGTGATCAGCAAAACACAGGGTATTAGGGTGCAACGATAATACCTGCTTTAGTAGTAACGTAGCGATGCCTTTATGCTGATGACTTTGTTCAACAACCAAGGCATGCAAGAAATGAATAGGGCTATGTTGTTCTATAGTTGAAATGATCACGCAAGCAATCATTTCTTGGTTATCTTTAAGAAAGTAACATGAATCGCCACCTAAAAAGCTGGCAGAATAATGCTGCGATTTATAAAACCTTAGTAT
>DAINNQ010000423.1:0-2662 GCA_036735825.1 Alteromonadaceae bacterium
TCTCGGGTCGAGATCCGATAAATTACGAATATTCCAATCACGGTTAAGAGCCAAAAGGTTGCTAACAATAGCAACACGAAAAGGTAAATGACTGGTAAGATCAAGAGGATTTTCAATCTCTTTGGTTAATTCAAAGGCTTGGCTGCGAGCTGACTTTTTAATAATGAACGACCATGTAAGCAATAGTTTCCGAAACTTTATCATTTTATCAAAATAAATAAAGCTTCTATGCATTTTGAATACACCAAGATATTGCATATGCAATATATTTAATTTACTGTATTAACCGTTTTTTATTATTTTATTACTTACATTTAGGAGAGGTTATGCCGTTAGTCACACCACTTGCTACCGATGAAAATGCAGAAGTTGCAGAATTAGCTAAGTTTTTCAACGAAACCTTAGGTTTTTGCCAAACAGTGTTTTAACCATGCAGCGTCGCCCTGCTATCGCTAAAGCTTTCATAAATTTAAATATGGCGGTAATGGCGAATGAAGGCAGAATAACGGCAGAGCAAAAACGTCTTATTGGTTATCTCACTAGCGCCAATACAGGTTGTCGATATTGTGAAGCCCATACCATTCTGGCAGCAGAACGCTACGGCGGTACTGAACAACGCCTTGCCAACATTTGGTCGTTTAGAGAGAGTGATTTATATACCGACGCTGAAAAAGCAGCGTTTGAATTAGCGCTGGCAGCATCGAGTGTACCTAATGCCGTTGATGATGCAATAACGGCAGAAATGCACAAGTATTGGGATGATGGTGAAATAGTTGAGATTTTAGGCGTTGTCGCGTTATTTGGTTATTTAAACCGTTGGAATGATTCTATGGGTACAACGATGGAAGCTGGTGCAGTAGACGCTGGTGAGCGGTTATTATCAAAGTCAAGCTGGACACGCGGTAAACACGTTTAATACTCGTAAATAGCTACTGTTGACAGCAAACTGTTAGCAATGGATTGCCGTGATGGTGTTTATTAACTTTCACGGCCTATTTCAACATTAATAGCCCGCCGTATGTTTTCCCTCAAAACATCTCTTTTTGAATAGTTTTAAGCCGATAGCGTCAATCTATCAAGACAATCATTTTGCTTAATTTTCATCAATTTATCAGTTAGTTAAAATAATTACTCATTAGAAAAAATTCAATCGTCATATTTCTCTGTAAATCTTTAAGTACAAATAATTCATGGCAATCTGCTGGTGAAAGATTTCTTTTATCCTCAACAACTCTTAAGTTAGCGGTCCGATGATTTTCATCATCAGTAAAGTTTCGAAGGTTTATTGGGCGAGTGGTCAACATACCACCATCAATAACCAACGAAACGATTACTAACGAAACTTAAGCAACGAAACTATCAAATAAATATAATAAAAAGGCGTAAATAGTGATTGAAAGTAAAACTCTAGGTAGCATGTTGATCATTGCTGGCACAACCATAGGTGCAGGCATGCTGGCCTTGCCGATAGCGTCTGCAGGATTAGGCTTTAGTACCGCCATCATCATTTTATTGTTAGCTTGGGTGTTAATGACCTACACCGCATTATTAATGCTTGAAGTTCATCAACATGCAGATACTAATGCGACATTGAACAGCCTGGCTAAGACATTACTTGGGCGAAAAGGCCAAGTGGTTGCTAACTTTTCGATGATCTTTTTATTTTATGCTTTATGTGCCGCTTACATTGCGGGTGGCGGTTCGCAATTACAAGTGAATTTAGACGCATGGTTTAACACCCAATTAGCGCCGCAAACAGGTGCTATTTTATTCGCGTTAATCTTTGGCTCAATCATCACCTTAGGTACAGGAACAGTCGATAAAGTTAATCGCTTGCTGTTTACCGTTAAAATTGTCGTACTCGCTGGTATGTTTTACATGCTAACGCCATATGTTCAAGGGCAACATTTACTTGAAATGCCTATTGAGCAAGGATTAGTGTTATCTGCCATTCCTGTGATTTTTACCTCATTTGGCTTTCATGGCTCAATTCCATCTGTGGTGAAATATGTTGGCATTGATATTAAGTCATTACGAAAAATAATGATTTTTGGTGCGGCATTGCCTTTATTTATTTATCTTTTTTGGCAAGTACTCAGTCAAGGGATCATGAGTCAGCAAAGTTTACTTGCTAGCAATGGCTTAAGTGGTTTTATCGGCAATATATCGAGCATGTTGCAAAAGCCCGCCATCAGCAATGCGGTCACTATTTTTGCTGATCTTGCTTTAGCCACTTCGTTTTTAGGGGTGAGTTTAGGCCTGTTTGATTTTTTCTCAGATACATTAAAACGAACCAGCACGAAAAAAGACCGCGTCATCACCGCATTAGTGACCTTTACACCGCCATTAGGTTTCGCATTATTTTACCCACAAGGTTTTATTATGGCATTAGGTTATGCTGCTATTGCTTTGGTGGTGTTAGCGGTATTTTTACCTGTTGCCATGGTTTCAGTTCAAAGAAAAACTCGCGCAAATGAACAAAGTGATTACCGCGTTAAAGGCGGAAGTTCAGCGCTTGCAGTTGCCACTCTTGCGGGCATAGTGATCATCAGCGCGCAGTGCTTGCAAATGTTCGGGCTTATTCCTGCTGTTGGCTAGTCATTCACATTAACTAACCCGAGATCTGCTTAAGCAACGATCATCGAACTTTTCTCTAAGTCAG
>DAINNQ010000424.1:0-2641 GCA_036735825.1 Alteromonadaceae bacterium
AAGAAGAGCATACCGCGCTTGTTATTATTTTTTTCATAGTTTTGCTCGTATTTTAGAGAGGATTTTTAGATTTTTATTTGTTTAAGTTAATAAACTGACCACAAGATGGTATGGTTTTCGATGAAAAATATCTAGTTTTAGGCAAATATATTTCGATATTTTCATTGTGAAGTTGTAAATGTTGAACTACAAAGTCTTTTGGGCTTTGGCTTTTCTTCGGGTTACAGTGCTTCAGTGTCGAGTGGAATTAATTCAGGCGCTTTGATTGGTTTGTGCGTTTTGGGTTTATCTATTTGCTGAGCTATTAAATTCTGTGGGATATGTGCCTGCAGCAAAGGAGTGAATTGCTCAACATTGGTTATTGTCTTATCAAGCCAATTATCAATGATTTTTTGATCTTGCGGCAGAATTAGCGGCATCGCTTTACTGTGAATATGTTTCAGTTTCTCATGAGGAGGTAAGGTGATAATGGAGCATGATACTGTAATTTCACCTGTTTGATTGTTTATCCAATCTCGACATAATCCACCTAGTAATAAACCACCATTTTGAGCTTCTATATCAAAATAATGTACTGGCTTTTTGTTTATAAACTCTGTTTCTCCAAAGCCTTTTACGGCAATAATGCAGCGAGATTGTCGGTAGGCTTGGTAACCAGCGCTGCTTGGCGTATTTAATTTATCGTAGCGGGTATTAAATGACGTATATTTTGACGGCTTAAAGCCTGTCGTGCTTTGCTCAAGTAATAACCACCATACAGCATTTTCAACCACACGATGATTGTTTTTTGCTCGCACAATCGACACGCTATCAGCCGCTTTTACAAAACGATTATCCATAGGGGGATTAATGACTTTGTTAATTTTTAAGCGGGTATAAAGTTTTTTTACACCACTATCAAATGTTGCATTAAATCTTCCACACATAACTTATCTTTTAAGGTTTAACAGCTTATTTTGGGGATATGGTACCAATTGGTCGTATATTGTGGGCTAAGAAAATCTCGCTTCATATTCCACTTTTGAGTTTGTCCGACACTTGCCACATTAATACTACCTGCTCCATAGCGTTTGTTAATCATATCAAAACATTTCATCAGCGTGGGGTTGCTCTTATCAATGTTGAAAAAATCACTTTGTTGAAATTTGTTACTTGCTAGCTCGATAGCACCCACACCACAGCGATAAAAATTGACATCAGGGCGATATATTTGTGGCAGAACTAACGATACCGCTTGTGCAAGCTGACTGGTGTTATCTGTCGCTATTGCAAATGGGTAAACGATAGCTTGTTTATAATAAGTGTCATCATGTGGTGAATTTGATGCAAACACCATTAGCTTTTTAACACGTGATGATTGCTGCCTCAGTTTTTTTGCAACGATACTGGCATGGGCTGATAGTGCCGCATGTAACACCTTATGATCATTGATTCGTTGACCAAAACTGCGGGTGGAAAATATTTCTTTTTTAGGCTCTTTAACATCATCCCATGATAAACAGCTAATACCATTTAACTCATTGACAGTACGTTCAGTGACAACACTAAACTGCTTGCGTATATCTTTAGGGTTTTGTTTGGCTAAATCTAATGCGGTATTAATGTGTTGAGTAGCAAGTTTTCTCGCTATTTTGCTACCAATTCCCCAAACATCTGACGTATTCATTTGCTGTAAAATAGCACTAGCATTTTCTAAAGAATCAATAACCGCAACACCATCAAAGCCATCGAGTTTTTTTGCTGCGTGATTAGCTGCTTTTGCTAATGTTGCTGTGATGCCAAAACCGACACCAACAGGTAAACGAGTTTCTTGCCATATAGCTTTACGAATTTGGTGACCATAGTCATACCAACTGTGAATAACCTTATGAAAATTATCAAAATATAAGAAAGACTCATCAATCGAGTATATGTGCTGGTTATCACAATAGCGACTGATCACCGTCATCATTCGTTCAGATAAATCAGCATACAGCTCATAGTTTGATGAGCGAATAACGACACCATGTTGATGTAGTAAGTCTTTAATTTGAAAATAAGGAGTGAACTTAGGAATACCTAAGCGTTTAGCTATAGGGCAAGCGGCACAGATACAACCGTCGTTGTTCGTTAAAACCACAACGGGTTTATTACGAATGCTCGGGTCGAATACCTTTTCGGCTGAGGCATAAAATGATGTAGCGTCTACTAAGCCATACATGCTTTTAACTCTGGCGCTTGGTGATGTAGTCGAATTGAACGAGTGACTACACCTTCTAACTGAAAATCATCATCAGGTGAAATAGTTACGGGATGATGGTATTTAGAGGCTGACAATAATCGAGCTTGTTGCTTATCGATGATCTTACAAACGAAACAACCATTATAATTAGCGACAATTACATCACCATTTCGTGCGGTCAGTGCTCTATCAACAATTAATAAGTCCCCATCAAATATACCAACACCCTGCATAGATATACCTGAAGCCTGACCAATAAAAGTTGCATTCGGATGGCGGATCAATAATTTATCTAGTGACAATCCGAGTTCTTTATATTCTGCTGCAGGTGATTCAAAACCTGAAATTCCTGCTTCAATGTAGATTGGAATAACTTTCATAAGATTTACTTTAAATTGCATAAATGCTGTAAATAAATAC
>DAINNQ010000425.1:0-2637 GCA_036735825.1 Alteromonadaceae bacterium
GGCGACAACAATCCTGACACAGGGGGAAATGGCTTAAATGAATCTAAAGCTTTCTTTATTTTTTATTCCCTACTCTTTGTGGTTTTCAGCCCAAGCGCAAGAAAGCACCTTAGAAATAATTGAAGTGACCTCCCAGTTTAAACGTGAGAATGTACAAAAAGTTCCTATTTCAACTTCGGTATTAAATAGCCATTTGTTAAATGAACAAGATATTAACGACGCAAATGATATTGCTCATTTAATTCCAGGTGTCACGTTTTCTGAATTTGCCCCTGGTCAAGGTTATTTAGCAATAAGAGGGATCTTATCTATCGAAGATGGCGCGGGCATGGATAATTCCGTGGCAACTTTTGTGGATGGTGTATATGTAGGACGTTTAGCTCATATTAACGTTGATTTATTTGAAATAGAACGTGTAGAAATTCTTCGAGGCCCACAAGGAACATTATTCGGCCGAAATGCTATTGGTGGCGCTATAAACATTATCACAGTAAAACCTGACAGCGTTTATTCTTCCAAACTATCATTAACCGCAGGAAATTATGATACCAAAAGGTATAGCGGCGTTATTACTGGGCCAATTACCGATTCTATTAATGCCAAGCTTAGTGTTAACCATAGAGAACATGATGGCTTTACCCGCAATATTCTATTAAATGAAGACAATCAAACCGAAGATAATAATACGGTACGAATGCAGTTAAGTTACGTTAATGAAGGTAGCCAATGGCAGTTTTCTTATGAACGTAATACTGACGAACGTTTAGACATGGGAAGAACGCCTGTTATAAATGGCAATTTTGACTATATTAGTGTTTGGGAAAAATTAGGTGGTAAGCCTTTTACATCAACTTCACCAATATCTGGTTTTTCTAAACGTAAAAATGAGAGCATCAGTATTCAAGGAGACCTGCCTTTATTCTCTGGCAGCTTAACAACTATTTTAGGTTGGCGAGATAATAACTCTGATTGGGAGATGGCCAGCGTTGGTGCCCCGCTCTCTGGCAATTATTCACTCGAAAACGGCGTATTTGGTGCAGATGTAAATGATGATATATATGAAGAAGTTCAACAAAAATCGTTAGAAATACGATGGAGCTCGCCTGAAAAAGTCAACTTTTATTATACCTTAGGGGCATTTTATTTATCAGAAAGCACTGAACGAATTGAACAATATAAGTTGGATTTTAATTCTATTGATTCAGGGCAAATCAACTTAGGCAACGAAATCACCGAGCAGACAAACAAAACGCAAAGTTACGCCCTTTACACACAAGGACAATGGCAAATTACACCGTCTTGGCAACTTATTCTAGGCGCTCGCTACAGTAAAGATAAAAAAATGCCGGTTTTACAACGATAAACTGTGCACATCAAGACAATATTTTAGCTTTAAACAACTCTAATTGTGCTTCGAAAAAAGGCAGCTTAAATATTTTACAACAAACATTTACTGTTGATGTTGATGAGTCTTGGCAAGATCTATCGCCAAAAATTGCATTGCAATATGTATCTGCAGATAACTGGATGACCTACGCAAGCATTTCTAAAGGATATAAATCAGGTGGGTTTCCTGGTTCTCCTGGTATCAAAAGTATTGCTCAAACCCCGATTAAGCCAGAACAAGCGGTGAGTTATGAATTGGGGTTTAAATCAGACTGGTTAAATCAAACACTAAGAGTAAATGGCAGTGTGTTTTATACTGATTATCAAGACTTACAAGTGACTTGGTTTGGTCCCTCTGATATCAATCCTGGTTTTGGTAGTTTTGTCTCTACCAATATTGATGAATCAAAGATTTCAGGGGCAGATATAGAATTACAGTTAGCAGTGAATAAGTATTTGTCGGTGAACGCAAATTATTCTTACCTTGACTCTACCATTAAAAACTTTGTCATCCCAACATTTGCGGGTGAACTTGATTTAAGTGGCTCTCGTTTACGTCAAGCACCAACACACAAGGGCTATATTTCTGCTGATGCATTTTTACCTTTGGGTGAAAATGGAGAAGTAACATTTAATATCAATTATTACTATACAGGCGAACAACTGAGTGACTATATTAATCAATATGTCATTTTAGAAGCACACCGCTCTGTTAATGCCCGAGTGGCATGGCGATCACCCTCTGAAAAATATGAAATATCACTGTGGGCAAAAAATATAGCCAATGAAGAATATATCGCCCATAACTATATCATTGGACCTGGAGTCATCGGCATATGGGGTGAACCTAGAACAATCGGTGTTACTTTTAATATGCATTTTGAGTAAATACAAATATGGAATTAGCCAATATTATCAATATAATAGGTATTACTGCTTATTCTTTATTAGCTATTTTTTTCTTTGGGTAAGTAAAGTTCCAAATACTGGAACGCGTACTCATTATTGGCTTACCGCTATATTATTAATTCTTGCTGCAAGGCTTGATTTATTTTTATTGTCTACGATTTTAAATCAAGGTGATATTCAAATAATTTATTCCGTATTATTGGTTTTAGAAAAAGTGTTTATCATTTTAGGCGTTTTTCATTTTTTCGATGCAAACATAAAAAAACAATACATCAATCGATTATTAATTTTCGCAACTATTCTTATCGCAACAATTGTATTGCTTCATTATAAATTAGAGCT
>DAINNQ010000426.1:0-2627 GCA_036735825.1 Alteromonadaceae bacterium
TTTAAATCAAGATCATCAGCTTACCGTTTCTGAAACATCCCATTCAGCTTTTAATTTCGACTTTGGTTTTATGCCGAGTTCGAAAAGCAGTAACGACACCGTAAGAGCGCAGGTCAATGTTCATGAATCGCTGAGCAAGCGAGATCATTGGAAGAACACATTAAACAGGGTAGGTTCACCTGCTGCTCATCAAGTTTTTGACCCATACCAAAATCAGAAATTTAATCCCTTTTTTGATTTAGGTGCGTGGCATGGTTATTTACTTGAGCCAATTCAATCAAATACTGAACAATCAAAAAAACAGCAAAGCTATGGCGCTTTTACTGGCCCTATGGTGATTATGGAAGAATACGGTGTTTATATTGCCAATAAACTCGAACAACTGACGATTGTCGACAACAAAACGGAAAAAGTTATCACGCCAATTCATAAACTTTCAAATAGTTACTCTTTACCTGGTAGCTTAAATCAACAGCTAGTTTTTCAAGACTTTGTTATTGATTTATCTCTAAATTTTGTTTCTAACCGCACAGCAATTATTAAAACACAAATTACCAATCATTCAGCTAAGTCGCTCTATTTACAATTAAGTTGGACAGGTAAGTTACTAGAAAACTGGCGCGAAAATATTCCTGTTGCAAAGCAATATCCAAATTGGCAACGAACCCTATCAGCAGATAACAACGGCGTGCAATTCTCGTTTGCGAAAATGCGTGATACATGGTATTTAATGACCAGTGGCTCTGCCGTCTTTGAGATAAAACGTAGCCTCAATACCACGACAAACATTAATCAACAAACGCTTGCTTATCAAAGTGACACAGCGTTTAAACTGCCAGCAAAACAAGTTAAAACCATTTTCAGCGCGCAAAGTTATTTTCTCGATGATGAGGAATACAAAAAAGCAAAAGTTGATGATTTGCTCACCGATGCTGAACGCTTAATTAAACAAAGTGAAGCAAGGTGGCAGTCATACATTGATGAAATAGTCGCAAATCAAAAGCTGAAAATTGCTGAAAAAGCATTAATGATCAAATCGATAGAAACTTTGCTGGGCAATTGGCGAAGTGCTTTTGGGGCAATTCAACATCAAGGGGTTTCACCTTCTGTCACTGCACGCTGGTTCAATGGTTTTTGGGCGTGGGATAGCTGGAAACATAGCTATGCGCTAGCGTCGATAGCACCTGAATTAGCGAAAGATTCGATCAGAACGATGTTTGATTATCAAGTTCAAGCCAATGATGAATTAAGACCACAAGACCATGGTATGGTTATCGACGCGATATTCATTAATAAAGACCAATACCGTGGCGGAGATGGAGGCAATTGGAATGAACGCAATACCAAACCACCCTTGGCGAGCTGGGCTGTTTGGGAAGTTTACCAACAAACCCAAGATGCAAACTTTTTAGAAGAAATGTTTCCAAAGCTTTTGGCTTATCACAAGTGGTGGTATCGCAATCGAGATCACAACCAAAATGGCATCATTGAATATGGTGCCACCAAACATGACATGCACAATAATGACAAGGGCGAGCTGAGTTTTAAAGTGGCGTTGTCAGCACAGCATTTACAAGTAAATAAACGTGCTGTTTCTGCGCATTGTCAATTGTTAGAAGCCCAATGGTATCAATGTTATTCAGCGAGTTTTTACCAGAAATTGTTGAATAACCAGCAATACCAGCAATTTGATATTGGTGCACAACATGGCGCTGGTTGGGAATCAGGAATGGATAACGCAGCTCGCTTTGGCTTTATTAATAATCAGCAGCTGCAACAATATGCCGATAATTTTTATCAGGGTAACCTCGAACAAGCGCGTGTTGATTGGCAAATAAAAATTTTGCCTAATTATGATCAGCAGGGCGAATTGCTTGGGTTTTCAATTAATCAAGAATCTGTTGAATTAAACGCTTATCTTGCACAAGAAAAACAGCTGCTTTCAACTATGGCTCTCGCGCTTAAACAACCTATTCTGGCGAAGCAACTTGAGCAAGAATATCAGCAACTTTCAGCGACGATCAATCGTTGCTTTTATGATGAAAGCACAGGTTTTTATTATGATCGTAAAATATCAATGAACAGCCAAAAAGCTACCCCTGAAAACTTTCATCAATGCACGGGTGAATTACTGACAAAACGAGGCAAAGGCCCCGAGGGTTGGAGTCCGTTATGGACAAAAATAGCTGATGAATATAAAGCAAGAAAAGTCATCGAAGTTATGCTCAAAGAGGATGAATTTAATAGCTTTGTGCCCTTTAGTACGGCGGCGCAAACCAATCCCGCATTTGACGGTGATATTTATTGGCGAGGGCGGGGGTGGTTAGATCAGCTTTATTTTGGCATCACGGCGTTAAATCATTACGGTTTTGCTTTTCAGGCGCAACAATTAAAAAACAAGTTTCTCACCAATGCGCAAAACTTATTATCCAATCAAGCCATTCGAGAAAATTATCATCCTCATACTGGAAACGAGCAAGGCGCGACCAATTTTAGTTGGTCAGCAGCACACTTATTAATGCTGTTGCAGTAATATCTATTAAGTGTGACCATTACAGTGATATTAACTGATATTAATGGGTATTAATCATTACGAGTAAGGAAATTGCATGGGGAATGATATGAAT
>DAINNQ010000427.1:0-2622 GCA_036735825.1 Alteromonadaceae bacterium
CCAATAGAGCCTAATACACTCGTAATACCGACAAACAAACATAAGCGCCATTGAACCAGCATTTGTTTTAGCTGACTTCTATCTTGAAGCGCGACATAAATTAATGAAACGAAAGATTGTACGACAATCATAAACACTAAGGTTACCGCAGCGCTCACCATTAAATCAGTGTTCAGCGCTAAGCTTGATTCTCGAATCAGCAAAGTGGTAATCGCTAAACCTAGGCCTGAGGCTAAGCCAAAGCCTGCACCTGGGTTATGAAAAACGTCTGCATAGGTGAATTTAACTTTCGAAACGATTAATACGCCGATAACACCAATAACAACAGATAGCCAACCTAGCGGACTTAATGACACTGAAAAAATTAACGCCCCAACAATGGCCACTTGAATAGCTTCAGTTTTGGCTAAGCTAGTTGCCACGGCAAAGTTTCGGTATTTAAAGGCCGCCACTAAGCATGCTGTGCCGATGATCTGCATAACACTAGCGATTAAGGCGTATTGTAAAAATTGCGGGTTTAATTCAGGAATGTCGACTTGACGATAATCAACCAGCCAAAATAAATACAAACAGGCAAACGGCAATGCATAAACATACCTTACGCTGGTAGTTGCCATTGCGTTTAAGTGACTTGATAATTGCTTTTGTCCTGCGGTTCGAATTGCCTGCATAAATGCGGCAAGCAAAGTAAAATAAATCCAAGTTTCCAATGAGATGGCCCAGTTAAAAGTAGCTTTCGCTATTTTAATGATTTTTCAAATAAAATCATTCTCTTATTAAGCGCTTAATTTACGAAACATCCACTCTAGTGGCCCCGTTTTGAAATAGTTTAGCCAGAAAACACTGAACACAATTGCCCAAAAACAAAATAGAAACGCGCTGAACAGTGCATGCTCGATGGTTTGGTCAGTTAACCATCCAAAAGATTCTAGCACTCCCATACCCAAAAATACGTGAGCAACATACAAGGTTAACGACATTTGGCCTGTTTTAGCTAACCATTCATGGAGCTTAGTATTTGAAAACTTTTCTGAAAAAATTAAGCAGCCGATAAGGATAATAACGGCTGAGCTTGTTGCAGAAATAACATACTGAGGTAAAGGAGGAATAATAGCCGTAGAAAAAATAAACGCGACTTCCTCACTTTTCAGCGCTAACGCACTACCATCGCCAAGCATCACACGAATAAAATAAAAAAGACTTTCGGTGATGATTAAAATAAAAAGCGCATATTTTAAAAGCTTTGCTCTGAACAGTTTATTCGATAAATCTTGTCTGGCGAGCCACATACCAAACACTAAAAATGCCGCCCAAGGAAATATCGGATGAAAACCATTAAACACTATGTGTCTTAACATGCCATCGACTGTCCAAAAATTTTCATAGGTTAATGTTAGCCAGTGCCAATGTTTTTCATAATCAAAAAACAGCATTAAACACGGGAATGCGAGCATGATGACAAAAGATGAGCGTAACAGTGTTTTATCATTGGCATTAAAAAGGACAGCAGCAATTAAAAAATAAAATCCATAAAAATGCAGTATATCAGCGGGCCAAATGGGCGTGTAAATCAGGCCAATACCGATAAGTAATAAGCCACGTTTTATTAATGAATAACGTGCATTTTTCAACGCCACATCGCTAGAATTTCTCGCTTTATTGGTTAAGAATGTGACACCAACACCTGCAAGAATAACGAATAACGCTGATGCTCTACCTTCAAAAAGTTCAGCAAAGCTAAGTAAGAGTGCATTGCCTGTTTGCGCGTTCATTGAAATTTTAAAATTAACAATGACCATACCAAATATGGCAAATGCTCTCGCTAAATCGAAACCCGTTATTCTTTGTTTATTATTTGCGTTCATGGTTAACACACTTTGTTTTGATGTTTAAAATTGTAGCGTTAAGCAAGATATTAAAATGTTTAGGATATGTTTTTTAATTGTAAAAATTTGTCAGATACAGCTTATTATCAGTTAGCATGGCTAATAATGCTTCAAACGATTGCTCGGGTGTTTGTCTTGCAGTGTCAATAGAGATCACTTGCTCAGGCCATGGCTGATATTCTCGATTTTGAACTTCTTGCCATGTTGGCAATCGTAGACCGTCAACGGCTGGTTGACGGCTTTCAACGCGTTGTTGATGCTCATTTTGATCTGAACAAAGCACTTCAATGTTAATAAATTTTGCCTGTGAATCCATCGCGACTTGTTGCCAAGCTTTTCTCGATTCCATCACACTATTACAAGAATCGCTAACAACCGATAATCCATGTTTTAAATTATCGGCGGCTAAGCGATACGCAATAAAATATCCCTGTGCATAGATGGTTAAACCACATTCATCTTTTAACCCTTGTTCAATGGCATCAACTCTTAAATAGGTGGCACCAAAATGCTTGCTAAGTTGGATTGCCAATGTACTTTTGCCAACGCCAGGAAGACCAGAAAAAATAAATTGAAGTGGATGAGACAATATATTACCCTCATTAAGTCACACAATTGATAAGCATAACATGATAAGTTTTACTATTTGTTAGCAACCCCACAATTCAATAAGAGGTAAATTATAATTGACTCATATATTGAACATTTTTAACTTGAAATTAATTATCATTAACCG
>DAINNQ010000428.1:0-2621 GCA_036735825.1 Alteromonadaceae bacterium
GTCCATTTCTTTGGAATAATGTTGGTTGGAATGAATAATAAAATACGAGATGTTGCGTTTTTCACACTCTCGTATCACTGGAGCCATTTTTATAATTTCGGGACGTGTGCCAACAATAATGCCAATTTTCACTCAAGACTCTCATTAAAGGTTTTATTTTGATTCGTATTATATACAGGAGTAGGTTAAGTCAACAAGTAAGGAGGCACTATTACTCTGCTTTAGGTAGTTGCTCACAAATATCTAGCTTAATAGATTGATAAAGAGAAGCGAACCCAGGGGATAGATTTTCAAGGAAGATATTAGGGTTGATATAATAAGGGGCTCTTAAGCCATGATATTCAATAGCTTCTCCAATTTGAATGAATTTTATCCCTACAAATTTCATACTGCGTGCTAAGCGAGGTTCCATCATTACATATACATGGTTCATACCTGTATTGATCGCCATGGTTGCAGCCGCCATATATAAGCCGATAGCAATAAAAGGAAAGCAACGTAATTCAGTTTCCGAGTAAGTTGATTCGCTAATGGCACCTACTGCTGAGCCTTTAAATTTATCAGAAGCACGGCGGCGAAAATCAGCTTTTACAGCTAGACGAGAAATTTCGCAAATTTCATGGCGTTGAAAATTACTTGGATGTAATTCTTTGTCTTGAATGGATGCTAAGCAATATTTTTCTATTGGTAGTAATTCATTTTCGGCTCTTGAGCGAACAACGCGAACACAACTGGTGTAAACATCTGTTGGTTTATGCTTTATCATTGTAAAAATAGACTGGTCATCAAATTCGTCTTTTTCAATCCCTTCTTCTTTTACTTGTTCAAAAGCTAATTCTTCACAATAAACATTATGTCGAATTTTAAACACTTCTTCTCTCAATGCAGGAGTTGTTGCGACTTCAGGTGTCAAGAATTGAGTAAAATGCTCGGCAATACTTTTTGCATCATGATTAACTTTCATAGATACAATTTTCTTTGTAACATCACCCACAACTGGTGTGTTTAAAAGTTTCTTGCTCCAACTCATTCTCTGTCTTGCTCCAATATATTTAAGTTTGGTGGATTTACGTGGTGACTATCAACCGTTACTTCCTTACTCGCCAAGTATAGAATAGTTTTGTGCTAAGTAGATATATATAATTCATATATCTAAAAAAGGATTCGTTTTATTTGGTTTTCGATTGATCTAGTGCATCAATTTTTAACGGAATAATTTTTTGTGCGGTATGATAGCCTTTATAAAATAATGCTTCTTTTTGTTCAACTGTCATTGTGAAGTCAACTGCAGAAGATAAGCCTGTATTGACAACGATGGTATTGTGCCAAAACGCATCGTTAATATATTCACGAGAGATAGTTGTCATAAAGGTTCTGATCAATAAACTGATGTATTGAACTATGGGAAACATGCCTTTAATTTTAATTTCATCGTATTCATAGTCGCCTTTTAATCTAAAGCAAATCACAGGTGTGCCATCTTCAGCCCAGTCACGATGCAAAGCATCTTCAGAAAGAATACTGCCATCAACCATTAAATGATCACCAAATTTTTTAAAACTAAAGACCAACGGGATCGACATTGAAAATCGAACGGCTAATGACACCTTGACATCAGGAGTGCGTTCTTTATTGAAAATAACGGGCTTCCCTCGAGCAACGTCAGTAGCAACTATGTGTAAGTTATAGTTCATATCTTTAAAGGTTTTACCATCGAGTAAACGGTCAACCCAACGTTCGAAAACGTCTCCTGAGCTCAATCCTCCGTTACGAATAAGTTTTATTAGTGAAAATTCCCGAAATTGATTGTAATCAGTATTAAGCGCGATGTGTTTAACTTCAGGCAAGGTTAATCCTGAAGCAAATAAACTACTGATGATGCTGCCACCAGAAACGCCGACGATATTGTCAAATTCAATATTAAATTCATCTAGTGCTTGTAATATGCCTACATGTGCGGGTAAGCGCGTGCCTCCGCCTGCAAAAATGGGTACAATTTTTTGTTTAGTCATCAACATTCCATTATCTAGCTTATAGATAGAAAAACTAACTTATTGTTCTCCCTATTATTATGGTAAATAATGAAGATAATGCTACTACGAAAGTTAAGTCTATCTTTTCACCATTTATTTAAGGCCTATTGATGTATAGATTATTCGCTTTGTTTTTTTTCATTTTCTTTAGCCAACCATCACTGGCTAACTTGGTGTCAACGCTAGAAAAAGTTAAACCCTCTGTTGTCGGTATAGGTGTTTATACACCGATTGGACGCCCACAGAACTCACTTAATGGTACTGGTTTTGTTGTTGGCAATGGCTCATACATAATAACGAATCATCATGTGTTGCCTGAAGAGCTTGATACAGAATTAAAACAGCAGTTGGCGGTGTTTGTTGGGGCGGGTGATAACGCAACGGTTAGAAAAGCATCGTTAGTTGATTCATCCCAAAAATTTGATTTAGCCATTTTGAAGATTGAAGGGCCCGCTTTACCTAGTATGAAACTAGCACAAAAAGCTTATATTGCTGAAGGAAGCGATATTGCCTTTACAGGCTTTCCAATAGGCTCTGTTCTGGGGTTGTACCCTGTGACTCATAAAGGAATTATCGCCAGTATTACAC